>CANICR010000118.1 GCA_947466405.1 Chitinophagaceae bacterium
AAACACTATGTAAATAAATACATATCCGATATGGCAATTGCGGATGATGCTGAAAATGATTGGCCGGTTATTAGATATGCTGATGTTTTATTAATGCTTGCAGAAGCTCAAGGATACAATGCTTCAAGCATTAATTTAATCAATCAAATAAGAATTAGATCAGGGTTAACAGCTTTAACCACTTCTACAATTAATTCAGTTGCCTTATTTGAGAAAGCACTTTCTGATGAAAGGAGACTAGAATTTGCATTTGAGAATCAACGTTGGTTTGACCTTGTAAGATTTAATACAACATTTACTACACTAACTGCAGAGCAAGTAATGAAAGATCATTTTACAATTATGTATCCAAAGCATTACGGAAAATATCCTGCTCCTGCATTAACACTTGAACAATTAAAATCCTTTGTTACTGCCGAGCATTTATTATTGCCTATTCCTCAAAGAGAAATAGATATCAATACAAAAATTGTAATCCCACAAAATCCTGGGTATTAATTATGATAAACAAAATAAAAAATCGGTCATTATTTCTAGTCTTCATGTCTGTATTCATATTTGAATCAACAGGCTTTTGTCAAGAAACAGTAAATGTAGATACAACAACATACAAGCCTGTAGAATTGATGCCTGGCTATTCGGCATCCTTAAATGAAGTGTACACATCAACAGCAGATTGGGAAGGAAAATTAGATATTTATTTTCAGCCCAAGTCAACTAAATTAAATCCACTCATCATAAATATACATGGTGGTGGCTGGAATCATGGCGTAAAGGAATCTCAAACAGGATTCAACTCTTTTTTTAAAAAAGGATTTTCCATAGCTAATATTGAATACAGATTAACTGCAAAAGCAAAAGCTCCTGCAGCGATTGAAGATGCAAGATGTGCGTTGATTTATTTAATAAAAAATGCAAGTCGTTTTAATATAGATGTAAATAAAATAATTGTGATGGGTGGGTCTGCTGGAGGACATTTAGCATTAATGACTGGGCTATTAGCCAATAATCATTTATTTGACATTAATTGTAGGGGAGTTGAAAATATTCATGTAGCTGCCATTATTGATAAATATGGAATTACGGATGTATGGGATTGGGCTTATGGAAAAAATATCACGAGTAAATCAGCAACCAATTGGCTTGGTGATAAAATGAACAATGAAGATTTTGCAAAATCAGTTTCGCCAATAAATTATATAAATAAAAATAGCCCGCCTGTATTTATTGTTCATGGCGATGCAGATCCTACAGTTCCTTATCAACATTCAGTTGATTTATATCAAAAATTATTATCACTTGGAGTTAAAACTGAATTTATAACTGTTTCAGGAGGATTGCATGGCAAATTCGAAAAAACAAAAAACACGGAAATAAATAATAGTATTATTGATTTTATTCTAAGTCTGAATGTATTTAAATAAAAACATGAAAAAAGTATATTTTTTAGCAATATTAACTACTGTATTTTTACTAACACATTCTATTGAATTATGTGCTCAGCAAAAATCAAATAAAAAACCAAATATTTTATTCTTTGCAATAGATGATTTAAAACCATTACTTGGTTGTTATGGTAACAAAATGGTGCATTCTCCCAATATTGATAAATTAGCAGAATATTCTACTATTTATTATGCTAATTATTGTCAGCAAGCAATATGCGGACCAACAAGAGCTAGTATACTTACAGGGCTTCGTCCTGATAAAACTAAAATATGGGTTTTAAATGCAGTCATTCGTGAAAAAAATCCAACCATTTTAACGCTCCCACAGTATTTTAAACAAAATGGATATACTACCGCAGCAATTGGAAAAATATTTCATAAAAGCAACGTTGATAAACTTCATGATTCTGTTTCATGGACAAAACCATATAGATCTGAGAGTAAATACGAATATCCTGAAAAATATGGATATCCATTATTAGGACAATATCAATCAGAAATTTTGAAAAAAGAATTTCAAAATAAAGACAACAATACAAATGATGATGAAGAATCAAAAAAGTCAGGGAAGTTAACCTCATCAGAATGTATAGATGTGGAAGATGATGCTTACGTTGATGGACAAATTGCCATAGAAGCTATAGAAGATCTAAAACAATTTTCTACATCAGATAAACCATTCTTTTTAGCAGTTGGTTTTCATAAACCTCATCTTCCATTTGTAGCACCTAAAAAATATTGGGATTTATATGATCGTAATAAAATGGATTTAGCAACTTGGCAACAACCTTCCATTGATGGCCCTAAAATCGCTTATCATAATTCAAATGAATTAAGAAGTTATACAGACATTAAATCAATGAGTGATGAGCCTATGTTGAAATTAGACTCTAATAAACAAAAGGAATTGATACATGCCTATTATGCATGCGTTAGCTATACAGATGCTCAAATTGGAAAAGTATTAGATGAGTTGAAAAAACAAGGATTGGATAAAAATACAATTATTGTATTGTGGGGAGATCATGGTTGGCATTTAGGCGATCATAGCTTATGGCATAAACATACCAATTTTGAACAAGCAACAAGAGCGCCATTAATTATTTCTGCTGCAGGACAAACTAAGGGTTATGTTTATAATGGACAAACTGAACATGTTGATGTATTCCCTACACTTTGTGAGTTAAGTGGATTAACCATTCCAAATGGATTAGATGGAGTGAGCTTAGCTAAAACAACCAGAGGTGATAAAAAAGCTGTGAAAGAATATTCAATAAGTCAATGGCCTAAAAATTTAAATAAAGGGGAAAATGCCATTATGGGTTATACCATTCGTACAGAAAGATATAGATATACTGAATGGGTTGGAAAAGATTTTAGAACAACAAAACATTTTAATAAAGAAGATATTACCGATGCAGAATTATATGATTATAAAATAGATCCAAATGAAACACATAATTATTTAAACAATCAAGCATATAAATCGGTGAGGGATGACATGTCCAAAAAATTACATGATTTTTATCTAAGTCAGGAAATAAAATAAATTTAATCATAAACTATGAAATATTTATCAGTTTTTATATTCCAATTGCTAATACATATAAATATATTATTAGCACAGCAAAAACCTAACATACTGTTTATAATTACAGATCAACAGTCGTATAATATGATGAGTTGCATGGGAAATAAATGGTTGCGGACTCCAAACATGGATAAAATCGCTTCGATGGGATATCGTTTCGATAAAGCATATTGCTCAAATCCAGTTTGTACCCCTTCAAGGTTTTCTTTAATGACTGGTCATTATGCTTCTGATATTGAAGCGAAATCCAATACACCGGTTTATAATGTTCAAAAATGGAATGAAATAGTTCCGAAAGGTGGTATTGGAACTATTTTAAAAAAGAATGGGTATCAAACTTTATATTCAGGTAAAGTACATTTATACGGATCTAAAAATGCTGAAGAATATGGATTTACAATAAATAATACAGATCCCTATGATGGGCCAGCTATTTATGCTGAAAAAATGTTTCCTGAATTAGCCAACAATAAAAAACCATTTGCGTTATTCTTGTCTTTTTTAAATCCACATGATATCTGTTACAAAGCTGGTGCAGATAAACGTTATCCAGATAATCTTCCTCCAGATAATATAAGAGAAACACAAAGATTATTATTATTACAAAAAAATATGTCAAGTGATGAGTATCAAAAGCAAATTCCTCCAAGAGTAACTAATACGGCTCCAATTAATGGAGAAATGTATGATATGGTATCAATGGATGCCGGTGCTAGGAAATGGGATAATGCCCAATGGGATTTGAATAATTGGATGTACTTAAGATTAACAGAGTCAGTAGATGCTCAGATAGGTAGAGTTATTAACGCATTAGAAAAATCAGGTTTGCAAAATAATACCATCATTGTATTTACTACTGATCATGGAGATATGCAAGGAGCACATGGACTAACATTAAAAAATGTGATGTTTGAAGAATGTCAGAGAATACCATTCATTTTTGCAGGAAAAGGGATAAAAGAGAACGTGGTTGACAAAAATAATTTAGTGTGTAATGGAATTGATTTTTTACCTACAATTTGTGATTTAACCGGAATAACAATCCCTAAAAATCTTCCAGGAGTATCATTAAAGAAATTAATAACAGGAAAAGAAAATAAAATTAATAGAGAATTTATTATAAACGAAAGTTATCACTCATTTCAAATTAATGATGGAAGGTATAAATATACAATTTATGAATTACCTGGAAATCCAACTACACTAACAGATATTCAAGAAAATGCTGGTGAAACCATAAATTACAATAATGACCCAGCATATTTATCAATAAAAGAAATGCTACATAAGAAACTGATGACCTATTTGGGTAATAAAAATTTACTTCCGTTATCACAAAATCATTCTATAGAAGAATTAAGGCAAATAGAAAAAGAGTATAAAAAAAATCATAAGGGTGAAAAAGATGCAGGAGAATAAAATTGTAAAAAAATAAAATAAAAAAATGAATAAAATAAAAAATACATTATTAACAATTACTTCTATACTGCTAATTTGCAATATTGTATCTGCAAAAAAAATAAAAGTAAATTCTATAGAAGCATTAAAAAAAGAAGTTGATAAAGGTTCAAAAGGGGATACTATTTTATTGCAAAATAATACGTATAAAGATGCAGCTCTAATAAACATAAATTCTGACGGTGTTATTATTATGGCCGAAACCCCTGGTGGAGTTATTTTTACTGGAAATACATCCTTTAAAATATTGGGTTCAAATAATGTAATATCAGGTTTTCAATTTTTGAACGGCGATATTGGAAATGATAAAGAGAAAATTGTAGAAATAAATGGGAATAATAATATTATTACACAATGCAACTTCTTTAATTATACCTCACATAATTATATTCATTTTGAAGAGGGTGCTAACCACAATCAAATTAGTTATTGCAATTTAGAAGATAAGCCCGCCATTCATAATGCAGGTCCAGCCATTCAAGTAACTACTTCGCCAACGATTGTGAATCATACATGGATTCATCATTGTACATTCTTAAATTTTAATGGAGATGGAGGTGATTTCGGAAATGAACCTATTAGAATCGGTTTAGGTAAGGAACAAAATAATATAAGCGGAGCTATAGTAGAATATTGCTATTTTGAAAATTTGGGTTTAGCAGACAATGAAACCATTTCAGTAAAAAGCACTTCTAATGTAATTAGATACAATACTTTTAATAATAACCCATTAGGTCAATTAACATTTAGAACTGGGAATAAAAACAGTGCTTATGGAAATTATTTTATAAATTCTGGCGGCATAAGAATCAAAGAAGGTGAAAATCATTCTGTATATAATAATTACTTCCAAGGAAAGGGTAGTGAAAAATTTGCAACCTTGAAATTGATGAATTTTAAAATGAATCAAAAAAGCAATATTGGGCTTCCACTTAAAAATATTTGCATCTATAACAATACATTCTACGAACCAGGAGCAATAGAGCTTGGTGGAGAAGGTGCTAATCCGCCAGACAATGTTTATTTTATCAATAATATATTTTATAAAAAATCAGACTCCTTATTAAGTGATTATAATGTTAAGGTGAATTTCCAAAACAACATCTTTTTTGGAGGCACTTCATTAGGATATAAATCT
>CANICR010000119.1 GCA_947466405.1 Chitinophagaceae bacterium
TTATTCCATGCTATATTATTTTATATTTATCTCATAAATTTCAACCATTAAGCCAAATACAAAATGAAGGTTTTTAAATTCGGCGGCGCCAGTATTAATAGTATAGAAAGGTATAAAAACACTGGAACCATTATTCAATCTGCACAAAATGAAAAAATACTAATTGTAATATCTGCAATGGGAAAAACAACCAATGCGCTTGAATCAGTTGTTAATTCTTTTTACGCCGGCAGAAATGAAGAGGCTTTGCAGCTTTTTCAACGAATAAAAAGCAGTCATTTAGACTTACTGAAGTACCTCACCGTATTACATTGGCAAAAGGCAGAAGATCAATTAAAAGATTTTTTTACGGAAATAGAATGGCTGTTGAATGACAAACCAGTTAGATCTTACGATTACTATTATGATCAAATTGTTTGTTGTGGCGAGCTGCTAAGTAGCAGTATTTTGAAAAACTATTTAGAAGAATTAAAAGTCAATGCTACCTGGCTGGATGTAAGAGATATTATCAGAACTGACAATAATTTCAGAGATGCGGGTATTGATTGGGAATATACAAAAAAGCGAATACACGAATCCGTTAGTCCACTATTTGATCAATTTGATGTAGTTGTTACCCAAGGATTTATTGGCGCAACGGACGAAAACGAAAGCACCACATTAGGCAGAGAAGGCAGTGATTACACAGCGGCGATTTTTGCGAATATACTAAATGGAGAATCTGTAACCATCTGGAAAGATGTTGATGCCGTAATGAGTTCGGATCCGAAAAAAGATAAAGAAGCCTCTATAATTCAAGCATTGAGCTACACTGAAGTGATAGAAATGGCCTACTATGGCGCCCAAGTCATTCATCCAAAAACAATCAAACCTTTACAAAATAAAAACATTCCTTTATTTGTCAAGAGTTTCCTGAATCCAAATTTACCGGGCACTACCATATCAAAAGATTTCAGCAGACATTTACCTCCGATTATTGTAATTAAAGAAAATCAGGTATTGATAAAGTTTAAATCAAAAGATTTTTCATTCATAGAGGATAAGCCAATTTTTCAATTGCATGAAATATTCAATCGCGTAAAAGCAAAACCAAACCTAACACAAAATACAGCCATAACATTATTATGCTGTTTTGATGATCATGAAGAAAAAATAAATCAATTAGCCATTGCCGCTAGTGACATTTTCGATGTGGAAGTTGAACGGAATTTAACTTTACTAACCATTAGGCACTACAAACAGGAAACCATCAAAAAAAACTGTGTTGATAAAGAGATATTATTAGAACAAAAAACACCAGATACTATTCAGATAATAATGAAATAAGCACGCTGATTATCTAATTAATCACATACTCCCCTTTCTTATTTACCATTATGATAGGGATTTCTTTTTTCAATTCAAAATAGTCAAATACTTCTCTAATATTTTTATTGAATTTTTGTAAATAAGCATTGTCTTTTATAGTGGTATTTAAATAATCGCAAGATTGTTTTGAGCTATACTTTGCTGGAAATACGTGAACAGGTAAAAATTCCTGACCTTGATTTTTTGCTACAGATGCAATTGCAAATACTTCTTCGATTGGATTATCACTTATGGCAATACAGCCAACAGAGACACAGTTTCCGTGAATATAAATAGCACTGCCAGGCCTTTCGGAGTCGCTAAGAATCTTATCTGAAGCATTGGGATAATTTAGCCCAAGAGACAAATGATACATACTATTTGGATTGAAATCGTTTATGTAATAGAACCCTTCTGGCACTTGATAATCACCTTCCATTCTTTTTGGCCCCATGGTGCCACTTTGCATACAAATTTTATAGGTCTTGAATAGTTTGTACTCGGATTTGACATCACTTTTTACCCAAACTTCTAGTTGACGATCGTATTTAAAACTTCTGATGTAAACAGATACCGGTGGCCAAGCCAATTTTTGCACAGCAAATTGTTTCATAAGGGTATCTTCTACCTTTGGTAAAATTTCAGATACTTTGCTAGACGCTTTTATCGTGCTGACATATGAATTTTGCGAAAAAGAAGACAAGGAAAATAAAATAAATATCACCAACTGAACTTTCTTCAAGCTTTTCATTTTTGGATAATTTCAAAAATTAATAATTAAAGATTCCCTCTAGCATCTTGTTCTCTTTCTAATGCTTCAAATAATGCTTTAAAATTTCCTTTACCAAAACTTTTGGCACCTTTTCTTTGGATGATTTCAAAAAACAAAGTAGGCCTGTCTTGCAATGGCTTACTGAAAATTTGCAACAAATAACCTTCTTCATCCCTGTCAATTAATATTCCTAAATCCCTCAATGGGGCTAAGTCTTCATCAATTTTGCCCACCCTATCCAAAATGCTATCATAATAACTAGCAGGCACTTTTAAGAAGTCAATTCCACGATTTTGTAAATCAGTCACGGTTTCAACAATATTATTAGTCGCAATAGCCACATGCTGCACACCTTCGCCATTGTAAAAATCCAAGAATTCTTCAACCTGACTCTTTTTCTTTCCTTCCGCAGGCTCGTTAATCGGAAATTTAACATACCCATTTCCGTTACTCATTACCTTACTCATCAAAGCGGAGTATTCGGTAGAAATATCTTTGTCGTCAAATGATAATATATTTTTGAATCCCATAACGTCTTCATAAAATTTAACCCATGGGTTCATTTGGTTCCATCCTACATTTCCAACGCAATGATCTACATATAATAATCCAGTTGAAGCAGGATTATAGTCTGTTTCCCACAATCTATATCCAGGCATAAAAACACCGTTATAATTTTTTCTCTCTACAAACAAATGGACTGTATCGCCATAGGTATGAATACCAGACAATACGACTTCACCATCCTTGTCTTTCAATATAGTTGGCTCCATATAAGTTTTCCCACCCCTACTTGTTGTTTGATGCCAGGCATCATTGGCATCATTCACCATGAGCGCTAAAACTTTTACTCCATCTCCATGCTTATATATGTGATCAGCGATTGCATTGTTTGTACGCAAAGGAGTCGTTAACACAAACGTTAATTTATTTTGTCTGACAACATAACTTACTTTATCCATCACGCCTGTTTCTGGACCGGCATATGCCAATGATTGAAAACCAAAAGTTGTTTTATAAAAATGCGCGGCCTGTTTTGCATTGCCAACATAAAATTCAACATAATCTGTCCCTTGTAAAGGAAGAAAGTCTGTTTCCTCCTTTTTATTTATTTCCACAGCGGTCGTTTGCATAATTTTTTTTTTATTCCTAATTGAGATATCAATAAAATTCAAGATGATTTAACACCAAAACTAATAAATATCAACCACAAAACGAATGAAAGAATGTTAATATGATTTCTGACTGTATTTTTTAAGTACTCATTGAATTTGGTGATTATTTGACATTCAGGTTTTATCTTTGCCTTATGAAAAAAGTAGGTATTCTTGGGGGAGGCCAATTGGGAAGAATGCTCCTTCAGGCAGCCGCTAATTATCCCGTACAGACTTTTCTGATGGAAAATGACAATACGGCTCCTGCCTCACATCTTTGCCACCATTTTACCAAAGGCGATATTACTAATTTTGAAGACGTTTACCAATTTGGCAAAAATCTGGACTCTATCACCATTGAAATTGAACATGTAAATATAGGAGCACTGGAAAAACTAGAATTAGAAGGTGTAAAAATCATTCCCACATGTGCAGCTTTGAAAATTATAAAAAACAAAATTACACAAAAGAAATATTACGAAAGCCATCAGATTCCAACAAGTCCGTTTATTATAACTTCTGGTATAGATGACATTTATACTAACCTTTCGTTTTTACCAGCTGTGCACAAAGTTGGGGAAGGTGGGTACGATGGCAAAGGTGTTCAAATCATTGCAGACGAATCAGACATTCAAAATGGTTTCAATTCACCCGCTATTTTAGAAAAAATGGTTGATATAAAACAGGAAATCGCCCTAATAATTGCTGTAGGAAATAATGGACAAACGGCTATTTACCCTCCTGTTGAAATGGTATTTGATTCATCACTCCACTTATTAAGCTACCAAATTTCTCCGGCAACGCTACCTAAATCTGTTTTTTGGAAAGTAGAAGCCATTGCCAGTCAAGCTGTAAAAAAATTAAATAGTCCGGGTATATTTGCAGTAGAAATGTTTATCGATAAAGATGACAATGTAATGGTAAATGAAATGGCGCCGAGAGTACATAATAGTGGACATCATAGCATTGAAGCAAATTATTGCAGTCAATTTGATATGGTATGGCGAATAATATTAGACTTTCCTCTTGGTAATACTCAATCAATTATGAATAGCGCCTTATTAAATCTCATTGGAGAAAAAGAATACTATGGCAAACCTAAATATACTGGACTAAGTGATGTACTAGCAATTGATAATGTTTTTGTACACCTATACGGGAAAGATCAGACGAAGCCAGGAAGAAAAATGGGGCATGTAACTATCCTAAGTCATGATAAACAAGATTTAAAGTTTAAAGTGAATCAGATAAAGCAATTATTATTTGTTCAAAGCCATTAAATAAATAAAAGATGAAATCAATCGTAGGAATCATCATGGGAAGTGAAAGTGATTTGGAAATCATGAAAGGTGCGGCAGAAATACTTGCCCAGTTTGACGTCCCTTATGAAATAACAATAGTGTCTGCCCATAGAACCCCAGATAGAATGAGTGATTATGCGAAACATGCCGTTGCTAGAGGATTGAAAGTTATCATAGCAGGAGCTGGAGGTGCAGCCCATTTACCAGGGATGATTGCGGCCAATACGATATTGCCAGTCATAGGTGTACCGGTAAAATCTAGCCAATCATTAGATGGATGGGATTCGATTTTGTCGATTCTTCAAATGCCTACCGGTGTTCCAGTTGCTACTATGGCATTAAACGGTTCGAAAAATGCAGGAATATTGGCCATTCAAATACTCGCAACCCAACAAAGTGAACTTACTGAAAAACTCAATTTGCACAAAAAAACTATGGAAAATCAAGTCATGGACATGATTGAAAAGCTGAAGTGACATCTCTAATCAACTATTTAGGTTTTTTGTGTATAAATTATTTAATTAACTTTTCAATTCTGCTTAAATTTGTGCAAATAAAAACATTCATATGCATAAAATTCTTCTCACTTCTTTCCTTTTATTCAACGCTATTTTAACGAATGCTCAAAAAGTAGCTTTTACTGAATATGATTTACCTAATGGGCTGCATGTTATACTTCATCAGGAAAATAGTGCGCCAGTTGTTACCGTTTCAGTCATGTATCATGTAGGAAGTAAAAACGAAAAGCCTAACCGCACTGGATTTGCGCATTTTTTCGAACATTTGCTTTTTGAAGGAAGTGACCACATCAAAAGAGGTGAATTCATGAAAATCGTTAGTAGTAATGGCGGACAAAACAACGCCAATACCAGTCAGGACAGAACCTTCTATTATGAAGTATTCCCTTCCAATCAACTGGAAACAGGTCTTTGGCTGGAAAGCGAGCGTATGTATCATCCCGTTATTAATGAGATTGGTGTAAA
>CANICR010000120.1 GCA_947466405.1 Chitinophagaceae bacterium
GCTGAGGCGGTGAGCATTTCACCTAAAAAAAGCAAAACCAACCAACCCGCTCTTTTCTTTAAAAGTTTTAATATGCTGATATCTAAATAAGGTTCATCAAAGGCTTCTGTACCACCGATTTTTTGAATGTCTTCGCTAAATTCTTCATTAGCAACCCATAAAACGTCGTCAATAGTAACAATGCCCAAAAGGATATTATGATTATCGATAACTGGTATGGCTACACGATTATTCATTTTGAATGCGTCATTCGCTAATTCCTGATCATCATATGCATTAAGCGCAATAAATCTTCCATCCATCAATTCGTTAACTTTCATCTCGGGAGAAGAAAGGATAATGTCTCTTATTCTTATATCATCTAATAATTCCCCTTTGTAGTTGATAACATAAATCACATCAATGGTTTCGCTGTTCGTGCCAAATCTCCTGATTGTATCTATTACTTCTTTTACGGTATTGTATTCATAAACATAAACGTAGTCGGGGTTCATCAATCTACCAACACTATTTTCAGGGTAACCTAGCAGCTCAAGTGTGATCTTTCTCTCATCAGGATCCAGTGTTTTTATTAATTCTCTTACTACGCTATTGGGTAGGGCTTCTAAGAAAGCTACTCTATCATCAGCAGGAAGTTCGTTTAATAATTCAGCAGATTTAAAGGGGGGTAGATTTTCTATAATTCTCTTTTGTTCAGTTGCGTCAAGAATTTTAAATACACTTGATGCTCGATGAATGGAGAGATGTGAAATTATCTGAGATTCGTAATCAGGGTTCTCATATATTAAATTGGCAACATCGCTAATATTTTGATCATTTAAGAAATCTTGAATAGCCAATTTATCTTCTGAAGCTATTACTTCTTCGAATAATTGCTGTAGCGTTATGTCGTCCATTTCCAATGCCATTACAATAGGTAGATTAATGGGTTAAATGATTGGTAATTTCACTAAATTCGTTTAGTAGTGCAAGTTACTTTATTATCATCATTTATTCATGATTCACAGCGATTTATATATTGATTTGACAGAAAAAAAAGGTAAGGGCATTTTTACGTCTGTTCAATTAGAGGCTGGTGTCATTATTGAAATTTCTCCCGTCATTGTTATGGATCAAAAGGATAGGGAGCATCTTGATAAAACGTTGTTGCATGATTATATTTTCGAATGGGGAAATCAGAAAGAACTATGCTGTATGGCATTGGGATTTATTCCAATGTATAATCATAGTTATTCAAGTAATTGCGAGTATTTTATGGATTTCAAAGAAGATTCTATTTTTATAAAAACAGTAAGAGTGATTATGAAAGGGGAGGAGATTACCATTAATTACAATGGCGATTGGGATGATAAAACACCCCTTTGGTTTGATGTAATTGATTGATAAAATGGTGATAATTATTGCTCCAAGGCAATATGGTATTTATATTTTTATAAGATCTTTTTAAATAAAATTTCATATTATTTTATGAGGCATAAAAAATGCGGAGTAAGAATACTCCGCATTGATTTTATTATTTCTTAATGGCTATATTTTATTTGCAAAATCTCTTCTGATTATATTTAATGCAGCACCTTCTTTAAACCACTCTATTTGTTGTTCATTGTAAGAATGGTTCACTTGTATTTCATCTGATGTCCCATCTTGATGATGCAGTTTCATAATTAGTTTTTTATTTGGCTCGAATTGGGTCAGTCCCATAATATCGATGCTATCATCTTCTTTGAATTTGTCATAATCAGCTTTGTTGTCAAATGTCAAAGCGAGCATTCCCTGTTTTTTCAAATTAGTTTCATGAATGCGGGCAAATGATTTTACCAACACGGCTCTAACGCCTAAATGTCGAGGTTCCATTGCGGCATGTTCACGAGAAGACCCCTCTCCGTAATTTTCATCACCAACCACGATGCTTCCTATTCCTGCAGCTTTATAGGCACGTTGTGTAGAAGGTACAGTGCCATATTGCCCGGTAAGCTGGTTTTTAACACAGTCGGTTTTTTCATTAAAGAAGTTAATCGCACCTATTAGCATGTTGTTGCTGATATTATCTAAGTGCCCTCTGAATTTTAGCCATGGTCCAGCCATTGATATATGATCGGTGGTGCATTTTCCTTTAGCTTTTATTAAAAGTTTTAAGCCCTTTAAATCGATGCCTTCCCATTTAAGGAAGGGTTCTAATATTTGCAATCTTTTACTTTCATTTGAAACTTTAACTTGCACTTGGCTACCATCTTTTGCAGGAGCTTGATACCCTGGATCTTCAGCCGAAAATCCTTTAGGAGGCAATTCTGATCCGCTAGGCGGGTCTAACTTTACTTGTTCTCCTTTGTTATTAGTAAGGGTATCTGTTAATGGGTTGAAATTTAAATCGCCTGCTATAGCCATTGCCGTTACTATCTCTGGCGATCCTACAAATGCAAAGGTATTTGGGTTTCCATCTGCTCTTTTTGCAAAGTTTCTATTGAAACTGTGAACGATGGTATTTCGTTCTGATTTTTCTGCACCTACTCTTGCCCACATGCCAATGCATGGCCCGCAAGCATTGGCGAAAACAGTAGCTCCTATTTTGCTGAAAGTATCCAAAAATCCATCTCTTTCAATGGTGTATCTAACTAATTCCGAACCTGGAGTGATGGTAAATGCTGCATTTAATTTTAATCCTTTTTCGGAAACTTGTTTAGCTAAACTTTCAGCCCTGCTGATGTCTTCGTACGACGAGTTTGTACAACTTCCAATTAGCCCAACTTCAATTTTGGTAGGCCAGTTATTGGCGGCAGCAGCTTCTTTCATTTTTGAAATTGGCGTTGCTAAGTCTGGTGTGAAAGGTCCGTTTAAGTGAGGCTCTAATTCATTTAAATTTATTTCAATGACTTCATCAAAATATGTTGAAGGGTTCGCATATACGTCAGCGTCACCTGTTAAATGTTCTTTGATTTGATCGGCCATAGCTGCGATTTCTTCACGCCCGGTAGCTTTTAAATATCTGCTCATGCTGTCATCATATCCAAAAGTAGAAGTAGTAGCGCCAATTTCTGCACCCATATTGCAAATGGTTCCTTTGCCAGTGCAACTCATATTTATAGCCCCTTCTCCAAAGTATTCAACAACTGCTCCGGTACCACCCTTAACGGTTAGAATTCCAGCGACTTTTAAGATTACATCTTTTGGAGATGTCCAGCCATTTAATTTTCCGGTTAATTTAATGCCAATTAATTTAGGCATTTTTAATTCCCATGGTAATCCTGCCATTACATCACATGCATCTGCGCCACCAACACCTATTGCTATCATACCTAATCCGCCGGCATTTACAGTATGGCTATCAGTTCCTATCATCATGCCACCCGGGAAAGCATAATTTTCTAAAACAACTTGATGAATAATTCCTGCGCCTGGTTTCCAAAATCCAATTCCATATTTATTTGAAACGGAAGCTAAAAAATCATACACTTCACTGCTTTCATGCACCGCCCTGTTTAAATCTGTTTTGCTGTCTATTTTTGCTTCAATCAAATGATCGCAATGCACTGTACTAGGAACTGCCACTGTAGTTCGGCCGGATTGCATAAATTGCAATAATGCCATTTGAGCTGTAGCGTCTTGCATCGCAACTCTGTCCGGTGCAAAATCCACGTATGATTTTCCCCTTTCTTGAATATTCGTTGCGTTGCCTTGCCATAGATGGGCGTATAATATTTTTTCAGTAAGTGTTAAAGGTCTGCCTACAATAGATCTTGCTGCTTCAATTTTATTGGGGAAACCAGCGTATACTTTTTTAATCATTTCAATGTCGAAAGCCATAATATTATTTAATTTGAAGTGTATAAATTAAAGGAGCATAAAAAACGAAAACTTTTTTAAAGGTTCAAATTCCTGATTCCTTCGAATTGAGTTGCAAAATTACAAAAAAAAGGTAATGAATTTCTTGAAAAAAGTGATAATTTTAGATAGATGAATAAAGTTAAATATTTTTTGGAATGGCAAATGTTTGGTGTTTGCACTGCTATCGGAGCGCAAATGGGCATTGCAACAGCTATCATTAGGCGATACTTTATTTATCTGTCGTTTATTACGAT
This sequence comes from Chitinophagaceae bacterium, assembly GCA_947466405.1. Classification (GTDB taxonomy): domain Bacteria; phylum Bacteroidota; class Bacteroidia; order Chitinophagales; family Chitinophagaceae; genus Ferruginibacter. Next base: position 4,077 of record CANICR010000120.1, read on the forward strand.
GGGGTCGCCTGTTATTATGTATCTATTCGTGGCTTTTTGGATGAATGTGAAAAGATATGTGTTTACTTCCAGTAGAAATCCTTTGAAATATTAGGGTAGAATAAAAAGTAAGTTACTTTTATTGTTAAATGACTGCTTTCCTCAATCGTACAAGTTTTTCAAGTAAGGGTTCTAGTAAATCTAATTGAAGCATATTGGCGCCGTCGCTTTTTGCTTGTGAAGGATTGGGATGTGTTTCAATAAATATCCCATCAGCTCCTGTAGCAATAGCTGCTTTTGCAATTGTTTCAATTAGTAAAGGATTTCCTCCGGTAATACCTGAAGTTTGATTTGGTTGTTGTAAAGAGTGCGTGCAATCCATTATCACGGGCACTTTATGCTCTTTCATCCAGCTGATATTTCTATAGTCCACAATGATATCTTGATATCCAAAGCTATTACCTCTTTCGGTTAGCCATACCTGTTGGTTGCCGGCTTGTTTTATTTTATCAACAGCAAAATGCATAGCTGGGCCACTCACGAATTGCCCCTTTTTTACATTTACGATTTTGTTTGTTTCTGCTGCAGCAAGTAATAAGTCTGTTTGCCTGCATAAGAATGCTGGAATTTGTATTACATCTACAAAATTTGCAGCAATGCTAGCTTCTGGAGCCGAATGGATATCTGTTGTTGTGGGTATATTAAATCGTTGACCGGCTTGTTGAATTAATTGTAAGGCTTTTTCATCTCCTATACCAGCGAAAGAGTTTCCGCTTGTTCTGTTTGCTTTTCTATAAGACGCTTTAAAAATGTAAGGGATTCCTAAATTTTTACATATACGTTGAACCTTCTCAGCGATACTGAATACCATTTCTTCATTTTCTACAACACAAGGGCCTGCGATGAGGAAGAAATTGTTGGGATCAAATTGTTGTTCTTTAAAGAGTTGATCTGTCTGTTTTCTCATTCTTCAAAATTAGTTAAATAATTTTACTCATTTTTGTTTAATACAATATTAATCTAGTCTTGGATTTATCAAACTTTCTATTACATTTACAATAATAATGTAATCTTTATATCATGTTAAAAGAAAGAATATTAGTTATTGGAGCAAGCGGACAAATTGGAGTTGAATTAACGCTTGCATTAAGAAAGATATATGGCAACAGTAATGTAATAGCTTCTGATTTGAGAGAAGAGAATGATTTGCTTAAGGGAACTGGCCCTTATGTGAGCTTGGATGTAATGAACAAAGAGATGTTGCATGTGCAAGTTATTCGTCAGGGAATTACACAGATATATTTATTGGCAGCGATTCTTTCAGCCACTGGAGAAAAAAATCCAAACTTAGCCTGGAGCTTGAATATGCAGAGTTTGTTGAATGTGCTAGATATCGCAAGAGAGGAGAAGTTGACAAAAGTTTATTGGCCAAGTAGTATTGCTGTTTTTGGTCCCACTTCCCCGAAGGTAAATTGTCCGCAACAAACAATCATAGA
>CANICR010000121.1 GCA_947466405.1 Chitinophagaceae bacterium
AAAAAAAATATATGTGGTTAAATAATATTCTGGAGACAATTGGAAATACCCCTTTGATTAAATTAAATAAAATTACAAGGGATTTACCCTGTACTGTTTTAGCAAAGGTGGAGTATTTCAATCCTGGAAATTCCATAAAAGATAGAATGGCTCTCAAAATGCTTGAAGTGGCAGAAATGGAAGGAAAAATAAATCCTGGAGGAACCATCATTGAAGGCACGAGTGGAAATACAGGCATGGGCTTAGCGCTTGCCGCTTGTGTAAAAGGATACAAATGCATATTCACTACTACTGATAAACAATCTAAAGAGAAAGCAGATATTTTAAAAGCTGTTGGTGCAGAAGTAATTGTTTGTCCAACTAATGTAGAACCAGAAGACCCAAGATCTTATTACTCGGTATCAAAAAGATTAGCAACAGAAATACCAAATTCTTGGTACGTGAATCAATACGATAATCTTGCTAACAGACAAGCCCATTATGAACAAACAGGTCCTGAAATCTGGGAACAATCAGAAGGAAAAATTACACATTTGGTAGTAGCTACCGGAACAGGTGGTACCATCATTGGAACCGGAAAGTATTTAAAAGAAAAGAATCCCAATATTAAAGTATGGGCAATTGATAGTTATGGATCATTGCTAAAAAAATATTTCGAAACTGGCGAACTAGATCAAAATGAAGTATACCCATACATTAGTGAAGGTTTTGGAGAAGATTTTGTTCCGGAGAATTATGATATGAAATATATTGATGCCTTTACAAAAGTGACCGACAAAGATGGCGCAGTGATGGCCAGACGCATTGCAAAGGAAGAAGGTATGTTTTGTGGTTATAGTGCAGGAAGTTGTTTACAAGGTGTTTATCAATTAAAAGATCAACTTAAAAAAGACGATGTAGTGGTATGTATCTTTCATGACCACGGCAGCAGATATGTAGGCAAAGTATATAATGATGAATGGATGTTGGAAAGAGGATTTTTAGACGTAAAAACTTTCAAAGACATTATCAGTGCAAGAAAAAGCCAGAAACTCATCAGCTTATCTCCTACTCATACTGTTATAGAAGCCATTGAATTAATGAAAAAATATGATATAGAAAATCTGCCCATTTTTGATAAGGATAAAAACATTGGAGCTATATCAGAAAGTGGATTATTTAATTTGTTATTAAATGATTCAAATATAAAGTCACAACCGGTAAATAAAGTAATGGAAAAACCATATCCTGAAGTGAGTTTTGATACACCTGTAGAAAGATTGAGCTCTTTTATCAATAAAGAAAATGGTGCGGTACTAAGTAAAGACGATAGTGGCTTATATCAGATTGTAACAAAATACGATATAATTCAAAGCTTATCAAAATAACGAGATTCATTTTACGCGGCAACCGCAAAACCTTACCAGTGCTACATTTAAACATGTGGCACTTTTTTATTTCTTGAACTCCACCAGGAAGAAAAACGTAGATCTACGATATAAAATAGCCGTATGAATACCTGCTGAATAGATGAAAATTACGCGATGATGAGTAAAAACTTCATGGCAATAATAGAGCGTTTATGCTCTTGTGTAGGGTTACAAATCGGTGCATCTTTGTGTAAGAAGTTGATTGATTAACAACCGATCAAGAATTAAAACAAAATCAAACAAAGTTCTTTTACATCCAATATCCAACCCTAGATTGATCAACTTCTTTTAAAATTAAAAATTAAGACTAAGATATTTATCCCAATGAAAACCTAAAAAATCCAAATCCTACAACAAACCAGAAAAATCCAAACCCTAGAAAAACAATCTAATATCCAAAACCCTACGAAACCCTATTAAATCTACCGGTAAAAATTCAACTCCCACTTTGTTGGGAGTTTTTTTTATTAATGAAAGTTGCACCATCAACAAAAAAACGTAATTGTACGATACAAATAAGCGTACATCTTCTATTCATAAAAGAAGAAAAATACTTGCGTTACAGTAAATCTATCAGTATTAAAATAGAGCATTTATGCTCTTGCGCAGGGTTACAAATCGGCGCATCTTTGTGTAAGAAGTTGATTGATTAACAAATGATCAAAAATTAAAACAAAAAAAGTTCTTTTACATCCAACCCTAATATTGATCAACTTCTTTTAACATTAAAAAATAACAACTAAGATATTTATCCCAATGAAAACCTAAAAAATCCAAATCCTAATCAAACCAAAAAAAATCCAACCCCTAGAAAAAACAAACCAATATCCAAACCCTACGAAACCCAATTAAATCTATCGGTAAAAATTCAACTCCCACTTTGTTGGGAGTTTTTTTATTCAGACAGTTTGGGTAATTTTAGAGATGATATTGAAAAACACAAAAGAGTTATTAATAGCACCGCGTAGAATTATCTCCCTTGTACCATCCATCACCTCTTTACTCCACTACCTTCATTTAGAGCAAGCTGTAATAGGCATTACAAAATTTTGCAACAACCCTACACATTGGCTTACTGAAAAAAATATCATAGGGGGCACTAAAAACATCCAAATTGAAAAGATAAAATCACTGAATCCAGATTTGATTATTGCAAACAGAGAAGAGAATGTAAAGGAACAAGTGAATGAATTGGCTTCCCTTTTTCCAGTATGGCTTACTGATGTAAATAATTTGGAGGACAATTATAAAATGATTGAAGATATTGGCGTATTAACGCATCGATCTGAATTGTCGGAAAAATTAATATTAAATATAAAAAATGAATTTGCTGTACATTCATTAGAAAATAAGCCAAAAAAAAGAGCAGCCTATATAATTTGGAATGAACCTTATATGACAGTTGGAGGCGATACTTTCATTAGCGATCTATTAGATAAAGCAGGATATATAAATGTATTTAAAGAGGAAAAAAGATATCCCATAGTTACTTTAGATGATCTGAATAAAAAAGGCTGTGATTGTATTTTTTTATCTAGTGAGCCTTTCCCATTTAAAGAAAAACACATTCAAGAAATAAAAAGATACATTCAAAATATTGAAATACATTTAGTAGATGGGGTGTTTTTTAGTTGGTATGGCAGTGAAATACTTAAATCACCTCAATATTTCAAAGAATTGTTTACACGTTGTGATAAAAGTTAAACTATCCTTCATTAAAATGTAGTTCTTCCTTATTTTTGCAAAAAACATATATGTATGGCTTCGAACATAATTGAATTATTAGGTAAAGATGCAGACAGCTTACTACAACATGAATGTAAAACTATTACTAAAAGCCAAATTCATCTTCCTTCTCCTACCCATGTAGAAGATAATTGGATGAACAGCAATCGTAATAATCAAACGTTGAAAAGCATTCAAGGTATTTTAAATAATGGCCGTCTTGCGGGCACAGGTTATGTTTCTATCCTTCCGGTAGATCAGGGTATTGAGCATAGTGCAGGTGCTTCATTCGCTCCTAACCCTATTTATTTTGACCCTGAAAATATTGTACAGTTAGCTATTGAAGGCGGCTGTAATGCCATTGCATCTACCTTTGGATCATTAGGCATCGTTAGTAGAAAATATGCACATCGAATTCCGATGATGGTTAAAATAAATCACAATGAATTTTTGAGTTACCCAAATAAATTTGATCAAGTAATGTTTGGCCAAATTAAATCGGCTTGGAATATGGGAGCTACTTCCGTTGGTGCTACCATTTATTGGGGAAGCGATCAGAGTACAAGACAACTACAAGAAGTTGCTACTGCTTTTGAAATGGCGCATGAATTAGGCATGGCTACAGTATTATGGTGTTACTTAAGAAATAATGCCTTTAAAGTTGATGGCATTGATTATCATACGGCAGCAGATTTAACTGGGCAAGCGAATCATTTAGGCGTTACATTACAAGCAGATATTATCAAACAAAAATTACCAACAAATAATGGCGGATATAATGCTACTAAACATGGCAAAACTTCCCCTCTAGTTTATAGTAAATTAACTACAGATCATCCAATTGATTTAGCAAGGTATCAGGTAGCCAATTGCTATATGGGTCGTGTTGGATTAATTAATAGCGGAGGAGAAAGTAAAGGCGCTTCTGATTTTTCAGAAGCAGTAACTACAGCGGTTATCAATAAAAGAGCTGGTGGAATGGGACTAATAAGTGGAAGAAAATCATTTCAACGCCCCATGAAAGAAGGCATTGAATTATTAAACACTATTCAAGATGTTTATTTGGATAAGAGCATTACCATTGCATAGTCTATTCCTTTGTAAATAAACATACAAACAAAACATCATGAAACTAATAGAAGATTTTGATGCTAAGCTAGCTGGTGAAGATACAGACGCAAAAGAAATGAAGAGCACCTGGTTTAAACGCAAAAACAGAGGCATCTTAACATCGACAAAAGATAAAAAGGATGCTCCTGATGGATTGTGGTCCAAATGCCCCTCTTGTAATCACATAAACACGATTGAAGATTTATCCGAAAATAAATTCGTTTGTTCTAAATGCGATTATCATCATAGAATTGGAAGTGATGATTATTTTGATATTTTATTTGATATAGACACACATAAAGAGCTGTTTTCCAATGTTAAATCAAAAGATTTTCTTGGGTTCGTAGACCTAAAACCATATAAAGACAGGCTAGAAGATACCTATGCAAAAATTGACATTCACGACTCCATTACCGTAGCTCATGGAAAGGTATTTGATAAAGATTTAGTAGTTGCCTGTATGGATTTTGAATTTATTGGCGGAAGCTTAGGCAGCGTAATGGGAGAAAAAATATCCCGATCATGTGATTATTGCATTGAACACAAAATTCCTTTTATGATTATCAATAAAAGCGGTGGTGCAAGAATGATGGAAAGCGCTTTTTCATTAATGCAATTAGCCAAGACTTCTGGAAAACTTACACAGCTTAGCAATGCTAAAATTCCATACATATCTCTTTGCACAGATCCCACATTTGGCGGAACCACTGCTTCCTTTGCTATGTTGGGCGATATCATCTGTGGAGAACCAGGTGCCTTAATTGGCTTTGCTGGCCCTAGGGTTATAAAAGAAACCATAAAAAGAGATTTACCCACTGGATTTCAACGCAGTGAATTCCTATTAGAACATGGATTTCTTGATTTCATTGTACATAGAAAAGACCTCAAGGAAAAACTATCTTCCCTATTATTATTGTTTAAGAAATAGGATTACGAATTTTATATCTTGTTGCTTTCTTTATAATACATGTCAATATTATTGTATTTACTTCTATCTATTTGCCAAATTGTTGAACAAAATGTGCAAAAGAAATGGACTTTTATTTGAAGTTATTAAATAATAATTTTAATTTTACGTCAGTTTTCATAGGGTACGGATTAAAAACGAACTGGGGTTTCTACCCCGGTTTTCTTTTTTATAGGACATTTTCATTTCTATTTTAACTACTTTGTACCTTTGAATAAATAATACCCATTGGAACTTATAAATCGCAAAGCACACTACGAATATTACTTTGAGGCTACTTATATAGCAGGTATGGTTTTA
>CANICR010000122.1 GCA_947466405.1 Chitinophagaceae bacterium
ATTCCGCCACATGGGCATATTCAACCAGTACATTTTATAAAAAACTGTATAAAACAAACTTAAATTGAGGTCACAATATTACACTAATCCGATAACCTATCCAAAATACGATCTAAATATTTTTTCTTATAATAGTAGTCCTTCAGCTTTAAAAGCGACATAGTAGAATCATCAGTTTCATTTACTATTAATAGATCTTTCACAGCATCTTTCATTTCATTAGCAATATTGATGATTTTAATGTACACACTTGATGTATTCTCCTCCATTATTTCCTCATTTATCTCCATCATTTCCATTAAAAAATCATTGGAAAGTACATACTTTTCATCTTCATTAATCATTGATTTTTCTTTCAAATAATAGGCTAATGATTTCTGTTCATCCTTAAATGTTTTGAATGCTTCATTAATAATAGCTGAGTGCTCTAAGGCCTTCTCTTTTTCATGATCAGTTGCGGTAGTAAAGAAGTCAGGATGATTCATTCGCTGTAATTCGAAATACTTTTTTGACAAAATAGTCTTATCTACTATTGGCGCAATTGGAATATCAAATATTTCATAAAAATTCATAGTGTAAAGGTAGGTGTAGAAATAATAATTTAAAAATGTAAATTGCATCAAAATATATACAAATGCTCACAATTGGACTTATTAAAGAAGGAAAATTACCATCAGATAATCGTGTGGCGCTTTCTCCGGCTCATTGTAAATTTATCAATAAAACACAAAGCAATTTAATGGTTGTTGTTCAAAAAAGCAACACCCGATGTTTCTCTGATTTGGAATATATGCATGCAGGAATTGAAGTGAAAGAAGATATGAGTGACTGTGATATTTTATTAGGAATTAAAGAAGTGCCAACAGATATGTTAATTCCAAATAAAACGTACTTATTTTTTTCTCATACTAAAAAATTACAACCATACAATCAAAAGTTGTTAAAAGCCATTATATCAAAAAATATAACACTCATCGACTATGAATGTTTAGAACATGCAGATGGAAAAAGAATTATCGGATTTGGTTTTTTTGCAGGCGTTGTTGGCGCACACAATGGAATAATGGCATATGGAAATAAAACAGGTGCCTTTCATTTGGATAGAGTAAATTCTACTAAAACATTCAATGATCTTATTCATACCTATTTTGGATTGCACATTCCTCCTATAAAAATTGCAGTTACCGGGAGCGGACGAGTGGCGCATGGTGTTTTAGAAATAATGAATTTACTAGGTATTCATGAAGTGGAACCAGATGAATATTTGGAAAAAGATTTCCCCTATCCTGTTTATGTTCATCTCAAAGGGAGAGATTTATATGTTCATAATGAAACTAAAAGTTACAATCGAAATGATTTTCACCAAAACCCTTCTTTATATACATGTACTTTTACTCAATACATACCTCACACAGATATTTTGATGAATGGGATTTATTGGGATCATGATATTCCAAGGTTATTTGAAAAAGGCGATTTGCAAAATCCTGGTTTTAAAATTAAAACCATCGCAGATATTACGGACGATATGTTTGGCTCCGTTCCTTGCAATTTAGGCGATTCTACTATTGAAGATCCTGTTTATGGAGTTGATAAAATAACACTAGAAAAAACTAAACCATACCTTACAAATACCGTAGATATAATGTCAGTAGGAAATTTGCCTAATGAATTACCCAGAGATGCAAGCAGATATTTTGGTCAACAATTAATCAAACATGTATTAAAGGATTTAATGGAAGGAAACAGTAGTATCATTGATAAAGCTACGATCGTTAAAAATGGTACGCTAACAGAAAATTATCAATATATGAAGGAATATGCAGGATTATAAAGAAATTATTTATGTAATTACCATAAGTTAAAGATTTAAATAATACTCCTTTAGTAGTTCTGTAAATGATTTTGTGTAAATCCTGTTTTCATCGTAAATACAAATTTCTGTAAATTTCTTTGCTGATTTATTTTTTGAAAACAATAACATTGCTCTAAAATATTCATGTTTAGGGGTTTGCTTTACAAACATCATTTCATTAATAAATAATCCAGCATTGTTCAATATAGATTCAATATACTCATACCGATGAGATGGAATTATAATAGCGGAAAATCCATTAGAATTATTTTTCATAAAATTTATTAATTCTGTTAATGTAAGTGTGGTACTATGTTTTGCTGCATTTTTGGAATCATCAGCAGATTGAAGATCGTCTTCAAAGAAAGGAGGGTTTGAAAAAATAAAATCATATTGAATATTGGGATTAAATGATTGCATGGAAGTATTAATAATGTTAATACTATTAGGCCACGAAGAAATCGAAACATTATCTTTTGCTTGATTCGCAGCTAGCGTATCAATTTCAATAGCATCGATTTTAATTTTAAAATGTTGAGCAACCATTAAACTTAGTAACCCAGTTCCACTGCCTATATCTAAAGCATTGGATACATTCATTTCTCTATCTTTTATCAACTGAACTATCCAGGCACCAAACAAACAAGAATCTGTACATACTTTCATGGCACAATTATCTTGATTAATGACAAATTGTTTAAATTGGAAATAGGTATTTGACATCTTTATAAATTACAGTTTCAATGCTATATAAAATTATTCAATCAATAGAAAAAACTAAATAAGAAAAGTAGAACGTTAATCCCAATTTGACCTAGCAGAAGATGACACAGACAAATCAACAAAATCTTTATCTAAATATTTAAAATAACCAGTCATAGCAATCATAGCAGCATTATCAGTACAATATTCAAATTTAGGTAAATAAATATTCCAGTTATTACGAACACCAGCTTCCAGTAGAGATTTCCGAAGTCCGCTATTTGCGCTTACACCGCCAGCAATACAAATTTCTTTTATTCCGGTTTGTTTGGATGCTTTCAATAATTTATTCAATAAAATTGACACTATTCTTGATTGTACGGAAGCGCAAATATCAGAAAGATTATTTTTGATAAATAGTTTCCTTTTATCTGCATCAACAATAAATTCTTCTTTGTATACATTACTCGTTCCTGCATTATTTAAAAAATAAAGGATTGATGTCTTCAATCCAGAAAAACTAAAATCGAGACCCTGTATTTGAGGTTCTGTAAAATGATACTTATTAGGATCTCCGTCTTGGGCATATTTATCAATCAATGGTCCTCCCGGATAGGGCAATCCTAATAATTTTGCAGTTTTGTCAAAGGCCTCTCCTGCTGCATCATCAATAGTCTGACCAATAACCTTCATCTTAAGGGCAGATTCACATAATACAATTTGTGTGTGACCACCACTAACGGTTAAACACAAAAAAGGAAAAGTAGGTTTTGGATCATCTATCAAATTGGCAATTACATGTGCTTGCATGTGATGAACAGTAATTAAAGGAATATTTAATGCTAATGACATTGATTTAGCAAACTGGCCGCCCACTAGTAATGCACCAATTAATCCAGGTGATTGAGTAAATGCAATAGCATTAATTTCTTCTTTTTTACAACTAGCTTTATTAATAGCAAGATCAACTACAGGTACAATATTTTGCATATGCGCCCTACTAGCTAATTCAGGAACTACTCCCCCATATTCTTCATGAATTTTTTGTGTAGCAATTACATTAGACAATATTTTACCATCCTTGCAAATTGATGCAGAGGTTTCATCGCAAGAAGATTCAATACCAAGAATAATTACACTCAATTTTATAATTTTAAATTAATGACTTCTAATGGCTGTTACGGGATCCATTTTGGCTGCTCTTGAAGCTGGGATAATTCCTGCCAAAATACCAACGATCAAACAAATAATAAAAGTTGTAAAAATCATTGGTGCAGATAAATACACTGGAAAATCTAATGGGCCAGATAAAATCAACGTTAAAATGTAGACAAATATCAAACCAATCATTCCTCCCAAAATGCATAAGATAGAAGCTTCCAAAAGAAACTCAAATAATATAGCACTTTTTTTTGCTCCTACTGCTTTTTTTAACCCTATCATAGAAGTTCTCTCTTTAACTGTTACAAACATAATATTAGCAATGCCAAACATACCCACAATTAAACTAATTCCACCAATGATAGAACCCACAATGTCTATAGTAACAAATGAATCCGATATCGCTTTACTAAAAGCCTCCACACTATTTAATGAAAAATTATCTTCCTGCAAAGGACTTAAACGCCTTATTTGACGCATGATACCTTTGAGTTCCTGACTTAATGCATTAGGCGTTACATTTGGCTTGCCTTTTATGATCAATATAGGATTTGATAATTCAGGATCAAATATTTGTTTGGCAAATTTATTGTTAATCATAACGCATTTGTCATAATCCCAACCAATAAAACTTTTACCTTCTTTTTTAATTACCCCTATAATTGTTGCTTTTTTTCCTTTGATATCAATCTGTCTTCCCATTGCTCTATCTGCATTTCCAAATAAATCTTCTGCATTAGTATATCCAATTATACAATTATTAGTTCCATTTGTAAATTCTGCTGATGAAAAATATCTTCCTGCATAAAACCCAATTGGCTGAATTACAATCTGATCTTCATTGATGCAGTAAATGGTTGAATTTTCTATCACATCATCTTTGAATGAAATATTTGCAGTTGTTTGCATTAAAAATGTAGCCGCTCCCGCTAGTAATGATCTCTCTTTGATTAAAGCTACTTCTGAATTTTTCATCACCGGCCTAGATCTAAATTTCCACATTGGACGATTGGGTCCTCCACTATAATCCCATTTATCTATATAAATAGTATTACTACCTAAACTATTTACTTCATTTTGAATATTTCGCTCAAGACTAGTAACCGTCGTTAAAACGCCAATGATACAGAAAATACCAAATGCAACGCCTGTTAGACTTAATGCAGTTCGTAATTTATTTACCCTCAGCTCTTTAAAAGTAAGCAGTACAGAATTTTGGAATATACTCAGGGAGTTAATCATGTTGCAAAAATAACATTCTTCAACGATTGATTGTGAACTTGATTTTAATGATAGATATTAGTAATCAATAAAATGGAAGCCCTATTAAAAATTAAATCAAATGCTTATTTTCCCCAACCAAACCAATCATTGCCATTGGCATATATCATCAAACTAAGAAGTAATATCATCCCTACAATCTGAGCGTATTCAAGAAATTTTTCACTGGGCTTTCTACCTGTAATCATTTCTATAAGCGTAAAAAGCACATGGCCGCCATCTAAGGCAGGAATGGGCAATAAGTTCATGAATGCCAATACTATTGAAAAGAAAGCTGTTATTGTCCAGAAATGCTCCCAATCCCATCCATTACCAGAAAAAACGGAACCCATGGCTTTAAAACCACCTACTCCTTTATAAGCTCCTGTTTCAGGAGATAATATTTTCTTAAACTGATCAATATAAAAACCTAACTCATTTCCCGCTCTTTTAATGCCAGCTG
>CANICR010000123.1 GCA_947466405.1 Chitinophagaceae bacterium
CCTGTTACTACTGCACCTGTACTGCGAACAGTTTTAACGATTTTTTCAGCTGATTTATCAACCAAGTTGTGATCGTAAGACTGTAGTTTTATTCTGATTCTTTGTGACATATAAAAAGAACTTTTAAAAATCCGTTTTTTAATTTGGAGTGCAAAGGTAAGTTGTATTTATTAAACAACAAAGAATTTTTTAAGATTATTTTTAACTCGCTTTATACTGTTTTCCATGTCTTTTAATAATTTTTATTATTAAATAATATTATACGTAATGCTTCCTACTTAGATATTACTAATAATACAACTTCTTTTTTTCAATAAGTTGAAGAAAAAATAAATTATCTTTGTAATATCAATATGGAAAAAATTATTATTCTTGATTTTGGTTCTCAATACACTCAATTAATAGCACGTGTCGTTAGAGAATTCAACGTTTTTTGCGAAATAATCCCATTTAATCAAGCCATTATTTTTGATAGCCAATTAAAAGGCATCATTTTGTCTGGTTCCCCCTGCTCTGTAAATGAAGTGAATGCCCCGCAGGTTGATATTCGTTCTATTGCTAATAAAGTTCCCGTTTTGGGAATATGTTATGGTGCTCAGTTAACAGCTAAACAATTCGGTGGCCTAGTAGAAAAAAGCAATAAAAGAGAATACGGCAGAACCAATTTTATCACTTCCAATAAAGATCCTTTGTTATCCAACCTAGATAATATTACACAGGTTTGGATGAGCCACAGTGATTCGATAAAAAAACTGCCCGAAGACTTTACTCTTTTAGGCCATACCGACAATATACCGGTGGCAGCTTTTAAAAGCAATATCCAAGATTCTTGCCCCATTTATGGATTACAATTTCACCCAGAAGTATATCATTCAACCCAAGGAAAAATGATTTTACGGAATTTTTTGGTTGACCTGTGTAATTGCACGCAAACCTGGACTTCCGCTCACTTTATTACCGACTGTATAGAAAATTTAAAAAAACAAATTGGAGATAAAAAAGTAGTTATGGGCTTGAGCGGTGGTGTTGACAGTACCGTTGCTGCCACCTTAATACACAAAGCAATTGGCGATAATTTATACGGAATTTTTATAGACAACGGACTATTAAGAAAAAATGAATTTGAAGAAGTATTAAAGGATTACAAAAAAATAGGCCTAAACGTTAGTGGCATTAATGCGCGAGAATTCTTTTACAAAAAACTAGCAGGGAAAACCCTTCCTGAAGAAAAAAGAAAAACTATTGGAAATGCCTTTATTGAAATATTTGACCAAGAAGCGCATAAAATAACGGACGTTCATTTTCTCGGACAAGGAACCATTTACCCTGATGTGATTGAATCTGCTTCTGTTCATGGCCCATCCGCTACAATAAAATCACACCACAATGTGGGAGGGTTGCCGGATAAAATGAAATTGAAATTAATTGAACCTTTGCGCACTTTATTCAAAGATGAAGTAAGGCGAATTGGCAAAGAATTAGAAATATCTAGTGATCTTTTAAACAGACATCCTTTTCCAGGTCCTGGCTTAGGCATAAGAATCATCGGTGATGTAACTGAAGAAAAAGTACAATTACTACAAGAAGCTGATGATGTCTTTATAAACTTATTGAAAAAAAGAGACCTCTATAAAAATGTTTGGCAAGCAGGTGCCATGCTGCTTCCCGTAAAAAGTGTAGGCGTTATGGGTGATGAAAGAACCTACGAATTTACACTGGCGTTAAGAGCCGTAACTTCCGTAGATGGGATGACTGCAGATTGGGCTCATTTACCTTACGATTTCTTAGCGGAAGTATCCAACGAAATCATTAATCACGTAAGGGGTATAAACAGAGTAGTGTACGATATCAGTAGTAAACCCCCCGCCACTATTGAATGGGAATAATACAAACAAAATCAGTAGATTTCATGAGGCACTTACATAAAATAACATTCACTGCTTTATTGACATTGTTGCTTGCTCAAACAAAGGCACAAGGAACAATAAGTAATGCTGAGAGAAAATATTCTATCGCATTATTCGCTCCCCTTTTTTTAGATTCTGTATTTTATGAAAATAAATATCGTTATGGAAAAAAGTTTCCAAGATTTGCTTTACAAGGAATTGATTTTATTCAGGGTGCACAAATAGCATTGGATAGTTTCCCATTAGAAAACACCCAATTAGAAACTTTTATTTTCGATACAAAATCAGACACGCTTTCAATTGAAACCCTTATAAAAACTCATCAGTTAGACAATCTAGACCTAATTATTGGCTCAGTTAAAGATCAGGATTTGTTGCTATTAGCAGCATTCGCCAAGGACCATACGATTCCATTTATATCTGCAACATACCCAAATGATGGAGGTATTACAAATAACCCCTACTTCATTATCGTAAACCCAACTTTACAATCACATTGTGAAGCATTATTTAGCTATCTACTTCAAAATAACGATGAAGATAATATCTTACTAATAAACAAAATTGGAAGTCAAGAAGACAGAGCAGCTGATTATATTAACAATATCAATAAGCTAGACAAAAAGCCTTTATTAACAATCCAAACAATTACTATTGACAGCAATTTTAATTTAATCATAAATAAATTAGACAGCACTAAAAACAATGTCATAATTGGCGGAAGCTTAGAGGAGAACTTTGTAGTTGGATTATGCAATACGATAAAATCTTTACCTAAAATATACAAAATTACCTTATTTGGAATGCCCAATTGGAGCGGATTTGGTGCATTTGGAAAGAATTCAAAATCTACTATAAAAGATATTCCTTTTTACTTTACTACTCCTTTTTATTATGAAAAATCAGACAGCATAAGTAACACTATCTTAAATGCATACACGAAAATGTACAAAGGCCATCCTACCGATTTTGCTTTTAAAGGATTTGAAATGATGTACTTTTTTTCGAGATTATTAACATCACACACTAGTGATTTCTATACCAATCTTAACAATCAAAAAGTCAATATTTTTTCTAACTTTAATTTTATGCCTATCATTACTGAACCATCCCATAAAAGAATAGACTATTATGAAAACAAACACCTGTTTTTTATCAAGAGAGTTGATGGGAAAAATTATAAAGCTTGGTAAATAAGTTTAAATAAAATAGCAAAATTGAATCACTACAATTTTATGATTTTTTTTGTAATAAGTATGTCTCCTTGCTTTGCTTGAAGAATATATGAACCGGATTTTAGATCTTGCCCTACTTGCTTTAATATTCCCGGTTTAATTTCTGATTGATACAATTGCCTACCCAACATATCAAAAATTTGGATTGCTATATCACTTTTTGCATAAGAGTTAACTATACAATTAAATGCAGCTTTACTTGGATTCGGAAAAATTTCTACCTCCATTTTATTTACAGGAATAACTACACTAGTTTGTATATTTTTCAAATTATTAATTCCTCCATTACAGGAAGTCACATATGATGGTGTAGAATAAAGAACACCGTATCCGCAATAATTTAATCCTTTAACACTAACATAACCAATTGAAGTTGAACTTGGTGGATAACTTACAACAATAGTATTAGTACCTTGTCCACTATCTATTATAGCACCTGAAGGAACTGTCCAAATAATTGAATTATCATACAATATCCTATTATCCGTAGAATACATATAGCGCTTAGTTGGACATCCTGATCTTACAACCTGTGTAATTCTTGTAGCACTTGTAGGCAAAAGTCTCTTAATTAACAATGACCTAAATGCACTTGATCCACATCCGTTAACTGGAGTTACATTTATCGTAAAATCAGTATAATTTTTAGTGATTTTTAATTGTATGGAATCTCTTAAAACTGAATACCTGATGATTCTTCCTGCTGTTGTAGACCATATATAATTATTAGCTGTGGGTATTCTCCCTATTGAATAAGTCGCTATTATTGAATCATCTCTTGTCAATGACATTTGACATAAATTGGTTGGGCCGGCAATATTACCAAGATAAGTAGGCAATATTGCACCTATCATTGCTAATGAACTTACTGCACTATAATTACAATTATTCATAGCGCATACCGTAATTAAATTATTATTTGATGCATTAAATATTGAAGGGTCATAAACCAACTTGATTATTGTGTCATTTACACCTAATGAATTTAGATGAGTTATTGTTGTTCCTTGTGGAGCAGTCCATCGATAACTTAATGCCCCCGCTACTTTCCTGATCGTATAAATTGTTCCAGGATTACTTCCAAATGAAAACATGCATAAATTGGTTGGGCCACTTATTTTACCTGGCTTTGTTGCATAACTAGTTACGATCCGTTTTGATAAATAGGGTGAATAACCACAATTAGACAATGCTCTCACTTTTAAAAAAGATGTTGTAAACCCTGAGTCATACCTGATAGTAATAGTTCTACTATTTAGTTGAGATACATTTCCTATTAATGTTACTCTTAACGGCAATACCCATTCATATGAAATTGCATTTGCAACTGGCGAGATTGAATAGGTGTAATATTTATTAATATTGCCAACTGGACAAATAAAAGATGCGTCCGCATCACATTGAATTGATCCTGGAGCTGACGGCAATTGTCCAACTAATATTATCAAACTTGTTTTATTTGCACAATCAGAAAGTCCAACAACTTTTATTGAAGTATTACTCACGAATGTATTGGTAATCCTAACTCTTATAAGGGTATCATTTACTCCCCCCGTAATGCCATTTGCAGGAAAAACATAAACAACACCAGTAGGAAGAGACCACTGATATCCAGTGTAATTTCTTCCTGGGGAAATCTTATAAGTTAATATCGAGTCTGACACGCCAATAGAGGTACAAACATTTGTACGCCCAACGATACTACCATCCATTGGATATAAATTATTTTTCCATACCCTCAATTCAGAATAACTACTTGCACAATCACCTGAAATTGCACCAACATAAATTCTTCCATTACCTTGATGACTCCATACAGCCCCATTAAATTGCACACAAATCGTATCTCCAGTCCTGCTGGTATTTGGAGCAAATTGCGCACCAATAGGCAATATCCAATCATAAGTTAATGCATGCTGACTATTATGATTTACCCAGTATTTAACAATAGCGTGTGAATAAATATAGTCACATACTAACGGTGGGCCATAAATATTTCCCGGATTCGCTAATGTAAATGAATTTAATGTCAGATTTAATTTTATTGTAGAATCACAACCCGCTGCATTAAGAGTGTCAAACGTCTTTATCCCATTTGTGCGATAGATAGATCCTTTCCAAGTATAAGAATCACATGCAACAACTAGAGTATCAAACGAAATGGTAGACTTTTTTATGGTAAGATGTAATGTTGCGGTAGAATCACATCCCAATATATTTAATA
>CANICR010000124.1 GCA_947466405.1 Chitinophagaceae bacterium
GAATGCCGGAATGTATAATAAAGAATATGATGCACAAGGACTTTTTATTCAAGATGGAAAGATTATAAATCCAATTGATGCAAACAATAAATCCAATGATGGAAATTTTTATTTATACCCTAATGGCGTTTTTTATATCGACACTGCAAATGCAAAAACTCATTTTGGCATTATGGAAACCCAGGATTTTGTAAAAAATTCTTCCAAATCAATAAAGTATGCTACTCAGTCTGGGCCTATGCTTGTGCACAACAATAAAATTCATAAATCATTTACCCCAAAGTCGAAAAATGTCAATATAAGAAATGGAGTAGGTGTAATGGTAAATGCCAAAGGTGTTCAAAAAATAGTGTTTGTGATATCTGAAGACGCCGTTTCTTTTCACGAAATGGCCACTGTTTTTAAAGATTATTTGCATTGTAGAGAGGCGCTATATCTGGATGGAACCGTTTCCCGTTATTATTTTAACAACAATAAAAAAGTATTTGGTGCACTGGATAACGGACAAAGACTAGGTCCAATATTAGCTGTGTTTAAAAAGAAATCAATTAAAACTCAAACAAAAAAAACAAATTAATGAAACCATTATTTTTTTTGATGTTTTCTTTTTGTTTTGCGAATCAAAATTTCGCTCAATATCTTGAAAAACAAAACCTGAACTTTAATGGAACATCTTTTGATGCAATAGTTTTTAAAATAGACTCAAATATTTCGAAGCGCTTCTATGTATTGGAAAATGATGGTACAAAAACAGAGGAACAAGTATTTGAATCAATTCAAGGAAGTTTTTTTGCTGTAAATGCCGGTGCTACTGATGCAAATTGTGATTTATTAGGTTTATATATAAAAGAAAAAAATCCGCTGCAGCCTGTTAATTTAAATAATGGCGAAGGCAATTTCTATATTCAACCCAATGGCTTTATCGGTTTTTTGAATAATGAAATAGAAATAAAAAGCGCTTCAAAATTTAATTCTTCTGTATTGTATCAAAATGCTATTCAAAATGGCCCTATGCTGATTTTAGATAATACGATAAATCCTGCATTTAATATAAACTCAACAAATAAAAACTATAGGGTGGGTGTTGGGACTTTTTTTACAAATAATGGACATTTTATGGTTTTTGCAATGTCTAATTCACCGTTAAGTTTTTATCAATTTGCTTACTTTTTTTCAAATAAATTCAAATGTAACAATGCACTAGTTTTAGAAGGTGGCGACGCTTGTTCAATGCATTTACCAACCTATAAAAAAATATCCAGCAACACAAAAAAAATATGTAAATACCTTATTTTAAATCTTTGATTTTAAAATAAGTAGATTAAATCAATAAATTTAAATAAATTACATATATTGTGTATGGTAAAATAATAAAAACATAGTATATTTTTAATAAGTTATAAAAAATCGTAAATGAACAAGAATTTTAAAATATTCATTAGCATATTCATTAGTTTCATATTTATTAGTCAATCGATTTATGCTCAAAAGACAAAATCAAAAAAAGAGGAAATTGAATTTTTGAATGCGAATTTGCTAGATTCTAGTAAGCAATTAAAAGTACTAAGAGAGGAAAAATCAGCTTTAGAAAGTATAAAGAAAAATTTGGAAGCAGAAATTCAAAAAAGCAATTCAAAAAAAAATAAAAACGTCGAACCCTTAGCAGATTTAGAATATCGAAATATTGGCACATTAAAATGGGCGAGTAAAAATTTAGATGTAAAACAGGTTGAATCACTCATCGGAAAAATTGAGAAGTCTCAAGATCTTGATACATGGAACAAATATGCTTTGGAAAAAAAACCAGCGTATTGTTTTCATAAAGATGATGTTGAAGAAAAATATGGCGTTTTGTTAAATATTCCCGCACTTATTCTACTTTGTCAATCTCCAATTCTCAAAGGATCCAATTGGAGATTACCTCTACAAGCAGATTTTGACAGCGTAACCAAAATTTTACTTAATACTAAACAAACCAATACCATTTCTTTATTGATAAACAGCAGCAATGCTTCAAAACCTCAGTGGAAAAAACCAGGGACGGATTTATTTGATATGCATATTGCACCATTATCGTTTAGATTAAACAACTCTAAGGAATGGTATGGTGGAGATGCGGCTAGTTTTTTTTGTTATGAACAAGCGTATGAAAAATTGGATGATATTCTTTTAATTGCTGAAATTAATGACTCCGAAAAAAATCGTATTGTACTTCGAGAACAAGATTTGTTGGATAAGTATAATAATTTCGGTGTTTTTGTTAGATTGATTCGTAAATAAAAATTAAAACATATAACTATGCAAGGTTACACAAAATGCGGAAAGGGTCATTTTTACAAAGAAACACTTCCCAATTGCCCTTATTGTCCTGAAGGAAAATCTTCACCTGCCTCAGGTGGTGATATGAATAAAACAATAGTTGGTGGCGGTGCTGCACCTACTGAAATTGATCCCAATAAAACAGAAGTATATTCAAGCCAGGCCAATACCGAAAAAGTTTCTGGCGGTGGATTTTCTGGCGACAGAACACAAATATTCACGCCAGGTGGATCAAATAATAATCCTTCATCCAATGCACCTTCTTCACCAGCAGCATCGAATAAAAATGTACAATTCGATAGAACATTCATAGGCGGAATGCCTTCTGCTAGTACATCAGAAGGTGATGTTGGCGGAAAACCATCGGCAGAACCTAGAGCTGCACGTAAAATTGTAGGATGGATCATTTCTTATACCATCGATCCAATGGGCGTTGATTATAGAATATTCGAAGGAAACAATACCATTGGAAGAGACCCAATAAACACCATCAAACTTTTAAAAGACAGCACAATTTCCAGTAAACATGCAACTATCTTATACAAGTCTGGCAAATTTTGGGTAAAAGACGAAATGTCTGCTAATGGATCATTCTTAAACGGCGAAGAAATGGAAATTCAAAAAGCATATCAATTAAATGATAATGATGAGCTTCGTTTGGGTGACACTGCTTTTAAATTTAAATCGGCAGAATAGTTTTCAAATCAATTTTTTATTCAATTATTTATCCTAAAAATGCTACAGTTGAAAAAGCTATTATCTTTTATTTCTTTTTTGTTTGTTATAAACCTTTCATTTGGCCAACAAAAAACACTTGATGTAAGACACATCAATACAGATGAATATCCGAAAATATCTGCTGATTTATGGGTTCGAAATCCAGATGGTATTAACCAAGATGCCATTAAATTATATGAAGAAACTAGTGAAAATTCGGTAAAAATAAACTTTACAAAAAAGGAAATCGTTAAAGATTCTGTTGCTAAAAATAAATGTATTGTTTTTCTTATTCTCAATCCTGGTCCTTATGGCAATGCTGAATTGAATTGGTATAAAAATGTGGTAAAACAAGCCATAAGGAAAGGAGCGATTAAAAAAGGAGATAAAGTTGAAGTGCTCAATTTTAATAATGAAAGCTCGGGGCAACTGCTTTATCCAAATACAATCAGTTTCACGGATGATACAACGGCTATTTTTAAAAAATTAGAATCTATCTCACTCAGAGATACGAGATGCCTTTGCAGTTCTATAAACGATAGGACATTAATTTACCAAGCAATCAATCAGACTTTAGATCAGTTAGAAAAGCAAAACCTCAATATGCCTGCAGGTGTTTTTGTATTGGCTGATGATAGGGCTTGTGTGGCAGGATCAACAGGTGAAACCCCAGGTATTCGCTCTAAAAGATTGAATTTCCCAATTTTTGGGATAAACTATTACAAACCAAATCAGATCAATTCCATTAAAACACTTTGTGAAGAAAGTTTCGGTTTATATTATTCTGATCCTTCAGTGAATGCTGCTAATGCATCTATAAAACTTAATAGTTACTTGAATAGTTTTTTACAAAGACAAGCTGGATTTTATTATTCATTTAATTACAATACCACATACGAAAAAGATGGAAAATCACATGCAGTAAAAGTAGATGCCAAAAGTGATAACACTGCCTTTCTTCTTCCTTCACCCAATAAAAATATAATTGAATGGGTTGTGGCCAATCCAATTTTGGCTGCCATAATCTTCTTATTGTTGGGTGTTTCCGTTTTTCTTGCTATGCGCTGGCATAAAAATGAAAAGATTAAAATAGAAGCAGAGCGTAAACTTCAAGCACAGCAAATGTCTAATATAGACAAACAGCATAGAGAAAATGAACAATTGATGTCGGCAAAATTATCAGCACAACAACAAGAGCTGGAAGCCATCAAAAGAAAAGAACAAGCACAACGTGATGCCGAACAAAGAAAAAAAGTAGATCAAGAAAATCAAAATAGAGATAAGGAGTTGGCAGCACAAATGGTATTAGCTGGAAATTATCCTTGGTTTGATTATACAATGGGCAACAATACCAAACATCGTTTTGAAATTAGAATCCCTCAAATCACAGTTGGTCGTGCAGAAAATTGCAACCTCAGAATAGATAACCCTACCGTTTCTAAAAATCATTTTCAATTAAATTTCATGAGCAATGGTGAGTATTGGGTAAAAGATTTAGGCAGTTCAAATGGCCTTTATGTGAATGGACAAAAAGTTCAGCAATCTATCCTTAAACATGGAGATTTTATTCAGGCTGGTGAAATGGTATTAAACTTTTTCATCTAAACGCTTTTAATAAAAACATCAAAAATTTTAAATTTCAAGTATATGGAAATTAGTTTAGCGTATATAACGGATAAAGGTAAAGTTCGTGCTCATAATGAAGATGCATATGGAATAGAAGAGTCAACACCTAATGGAAAAGTGTATGTGGTATGCGATGGTATGGGAGGCCATGTAGGCGGGGCAACAGCTTCCAATCTTGCCGTAACAAGTATTTTAGAGTATTTTAGAAAAGAGGCTTATGATAATATTTTTATTGCCATAGATAAGGCATTGCAATTTGCTAATGAGCAAATTTATGTACATACTTTAGCTGAGCCATCATTGAAAGGAATGGGAACCACAGCCGTAGTATTGGTTATAAAAAATGACGATTGTTATATTGGCCATGTTGGAGATAGCAGAATTTATTTAAAAACAGAAAATAA
The DNA here is from genome assembly GCA_947466405.1 of Chitinophagaceae bacterium. Classification (GTDB taxonomy): domain Bacteria; phylum Bacteroidota; class Bacteroidia; order Chitinophagales; family Chitinophagaceae; genus Ferruginibacter. The sequence continues at coordinate 5,067 of CANICR010000124.1, forward strand.
ATTACATCGCATTACCAAACACCAAACATATGTACAAAATTTGGTAGACTCAGGCGTAATAACAGATGATCAAGCAGAATCTCATCCTCAAAAAAACCAAATTTTAAGGGCTTTAGGACATGGTTCTGAAGTGAAAGGTACTGTTTCGAGTGCGGTAATTAAAGTACAAAAAGGAGATGTGTTTATGCTTTGTTCGGATGGACTTAATGGCATGATTCACGATTCGGTGATGGAGCAAATGATTGACTCCGATA
>CANICR010000125.1 GCA_947466405.1 Chitinophagaceae bacterium
AAAAATTAGCCGTTTTACCTATAATTAAAATGAATAATTATGGGATAAAAATTAGTCATCAGCCTGGTTTTTATCAATCAGGCATTCAATTGTCAATTTCCGCCGAAGATAAATACGGAGTTAAAATATTTTTTACTAAAAATGGAGACATTCCTGACCTGAGTTCAAATCAAGTAAAAAATTTTATTAAAATTGATTCAACAACTGCTTTAACATTAGCTGTTTCAAGGGGTAATAAATTAATTGATACATTTTTTTGCGGCACCTATTTTATAGATTTTAAATCAGCATTACCTGTTACTACAATAATAATTCCTTCTTCTTCTCTTTTCAATCCGATTTCAGGTATTTATTTAGGTGGTCTTAATGCAGATAATACAACTTATGGGAATTGCTGGAAAGACATTGAAAAACCAGCTTTTTTTGAATATTTCTCAGAAAATAGAGATCAAATCATTTCACAATATTGCGGGTTGAAAATATTTGGTGGGATGACAAGGCAAAACAAAGAAAAATCACTTAGAGTAATAGCACGAAAAAAATATGGTAAGGGAAAATTCAAAGGGGATATTTTTAAAACTAAAAAAATTCAATCTTTTAACTCATTGGTGTTAAGAATTTCAGGAAATGATTTCTTAGGGACTCGTTTCCTTGATATGATGTGTTCTTCTTTGGCAAAGGATATGGACATTGATTATATGGCCTATCAGCCATCGGTGTTATTTGTAAATGGAAAATACTGGGGAATTCATAATGTGAGAGAAAAAATCGGAGATGATTATTTGTCAACGAATCATGGCGCAGATATTTCTAAAACAGATTTATTAATTGGAAACGCATCTCCAAAAACCGGCAATTCATCTAGTTATAATAGCTTAATTAATTTTCTTAATACGCAAGATCCTAATTCAAATTATTTTATTGATTCTGTTAGTAGTAAGATGGATATAGACAACTATTTTAAGTTTGTCATTTTGCAAATTCATATAGTAAATGTAGATTCGAGAGGCAATATAAAATTTTGGCGTTCTTCAAATCTAGATGGAAAATTCAGATGGATTTTCTATGATAGTGATTTGTCTTTCTCTAGTCCTAATTTAAATTTTTTAGAAAAAAGAGTATCACCGGTGCAAACAGATTGGTACAATCCAGTATGGACTACAGTTATTTTAAGAAAATTAATCCAAAATGAAGAACTCAAAAACAGATTTATAAATCAATATTGTTATTTATTATCTACTGTTTTAAGCAATGATACTATACAATCTAGGATAAGCTATTTCAGAAATTGGATATTGCCTGAAATAGACAGGCATCTTAAAAGAAAGGACTTCAATCAAAGTAGGAATTCATGGGAGGATAAAATTGGAAGACTCAGGAATTTTTCAGAAACCAGAAAACAAGTTTCAATTGATAATTTGAAATCCGTTTTACATCTAAAAAACACATACGAACTTAATATTGGCTCAAATGTTCCGTATAATTATTTCACAGTAGATTTATCCGGAAATAAAAATAGAAATAGTCCATTTAAGGGGAATTTTTTTAATGGCATACCACTGCCTTTATTTGTCTCTTATGTTCATCCTCTTTACCAATTTATAAAGTGGAGTGATGGCGACACCTCAAGATATAAAAGATGCTTAGTAGATAACCAGAAAAATGTAAAATTAGATTTAGTATTTTCCAAAAGCGAGAAATCAAATGATTTTCAATCGTGGAAAATAGCAGCAATAAAGACTGCAGAACATAAAAACAATCCTTGGATTTTCATTCAATCTAATGGCAGTGACAAAAAGAATTTCTTGGGATATATAAATCTTCCAATTTTAGAAACTGAATATAAAATAAACGCAGTCTCGGCTGAAAATAATATTATCATCACCGCCGATTCAGCATTATGGAAGAAAGAACACCCTACATTTTTTGGTACTATTGTTGAAATTGCCAATTTTGAATTAACGTCTGATCATATTGAATATTATTTATTGGACTGTAATCATAAAATAATTGATAGCATAAGCAACTTTCCATCAACCTCTAACTCAAATCAAAATCATTTTTTTATTATACGAAACGGCGATAAATTAGAGTACTCGGTAATTGAACCTCAGTTTTCTAAAAAGACAAAAGCGTATTCAAGTAGTAAAATATCATTTTATACCATTATTCTATTATTATTAATTGGCTTAATATTTTTTATCAATAAAAAATATAAGCAAAATAAAAAGACGGCAAAATAAAAAGTTCGAATTGACAATATTTATCAAAAAATTTAATAGAAACCGAGTTTTTATTTGGCTTATATTAAAAGAAACTAAAAACAACTATGAAACATTTTATCTGCATAGCTATGCTATTTTTAACCAGTATAGCATTTTCACAAAAACCCTTTTTTAAAAGAATTAAAACAAACAATGTAGATATAGCTCTATTTTCAGATGGCACCTGGCAATATATCAGTAATTATGATCACTCTAATGTTTTAGACACTTCATTATATGAAAATCCACCAATTTCATTTTCAGGCTGTAAAAAAATAATTTGTTCATATACTAATTCCAAAAAGGAATATACTCGCATAATTCCTTTCCTACAAAAAGATGTAATTGATAATAAAACATCGCAAGAGTATCAATTGGAATATTACAAAGAATCCTCTGCAGATTCATTTTTACAAGTAAGGATGAAATTATTTGGAAAAAGCGTATCTATTTTGTTCTCCGGAATCGCTTTCGATATATTATCTATAGATACTTCTAGGTCCATATATTTACTAAAAGTCTTTCATTCAAATGGTTTGCAGACTTGGTATTATCCTGTATATAATATCGAGAAGAATTTAAACGTATCAAAACCAGGTGGTTTATTAGGGTCTACTTTTGGAGAATGTTTTTTTGAAATCAGGTATAAAAATCGAACATTCGCAGTTGAAACCTTCATTGATAAAAACAACAATATAAAGCCTAATCCAATTTTTATTAATAATAAAGATTTTATTGATAACAACTCTCTATCAAGAGAAACCGGTTTTTTTAACAATGTATTGAAAGCTAAATCCTACATTGAAAATAAGTATGATTTTAATAAGCTATTAGAACAAGAGATAAAAAAACAATAGTTTTTAAGTAATCTTTATAATTATCATTTATGAGAATTCTCCTTTCAATATCATTAATCTGTTTATTTATAAAAACAGAAGCTCAAATTACCAAAGATGTAGAAGTTACAATTCCAGACCTCGGAAAAGTCATTATACAACCTAATCATACTTGGAAATTCTATTCTGAATCCGTGGATAATATAGCAGATGATTCAATAACATTATCTTGTGACAGCTTATTACTTGGTAAATATGTCAGCAACAAAGGGGAGGGTGATTTTCTTTTTAGTGGAGTTAGAAATATGAGAACTATATTAAAAGGTATAGCTTATAGGGGTGGAGGAAATAACAAATACAATCCTATTTCTCGAAGAGATAATAATAATCCACTTTCCATTCAAAGTATTATACAACTTTCGGACTTTGGCTTTAAAGATGTTATATATCTTTATAACAAAAATTTTGATTACTATTATTCAAATGAGGCGATTAGCCAGTTAGCTAAAATCGGAATTAATTATCAGTCAATTGTACCCAATAATGACTCACTTGCGAATGTAATTTTAAATCTGCTTTATAAAAAAATAAAGAATCCAAATGAAGGGCCAGTTTACTTACACTGTTGGAACGGTTGGCATATGTCTGGATTGATATCGGCTTATGCACTTATGCAGTTTTGTGATTTCAGTAAATTTGCTGCTTGGGAATATTGGAAATATGGCACAGACAATAATTACAAAGGATATGAACGTATAAAAAAGAGAATTGATGACTATAAACTTAACCCAGATTTAATGATTTCTTCAACTGAAAAATTAAAAATATGCCCATGTATAAAATAAGTTATTTTCAAAAAGCATTATCGATAATATTTGTTATTAGTCTTGCTTTATCCTGCAATAGTAATTCAAAGTCCACTCAACAAACAGTTGTGCCTTTTCTGAAAAAGAATAAAAAATATATTTATGTCTCAATAAATGGGAAGCCTGAAATTAATCAAGAATTTGATGAAGCTTCTCAGTTTAAAAATGGTATAGCAAAAGTATCGTTGAATAACAAAGACTTTTTTATTAATAAAAGCGGAACAAGATTATTTAATCTTGCATTTGATAAATGCAAGATGTTTAAGGATGGCGTTGCAAGGATTTGCATAAAAGAAAAATGGGGCTGTATTAATAGAGAAGGAAGGTTAATGGTTTCTACAAATTGGGATGAAATAAATGAATTTAGTGATGGTTTATGTGCGGTAAAACTAAATCACAAATGGGGGTATATTAATAAGAAAGGGGATTTGGAGATTGCTGTTCAGTTTGATAAAGCAAATGAATTTAAAGATGGATTGGCTAAAGTTACAAATGGAGATGAGTCTTTTTATATTGGTAAGAATGGAAAAAGTTGGAAAGAATAATTCTATATTGCTGATCAATAGTTAAAGCTGTATAATTATTAATCTAACTCGTATAACAATATGAGGCCATAAAACAGCTAATCAAAAAACAAATGACAATCCGAATTTCTAAATACTTATCAATCAAATTGTATCAATTTTATTTCGTTGTATTTTTTATAAGTTGTAGTAATAAAAAAGAAAATCCTAAAATTGAATCAATTAAAAAAACTGATTCTACTACATTGACAATTAATAAGAATGATGCCATTAGGGTTTACTTAACTTTTGATGATGGTCCATATGAATCAACCCCAGCATTGACTAAATATTTGACTAGCAGAAAAATTAAAGCTAGTTTTTTTGTCATAGGCTCTCAAATTAGTTATACAAAACACTATGATTCTATTTTTTTAGCTACTAAACATAATAAACTTTTCAAAACCTATAATCATACGTTTTCACATGCGGTTACTCACGGTAGAATAAAAAAGTATTATAAAAACCCAGTTGCTGTATGGAATGATATAATGATGAATAAAAAATATCTTCCATTAAATTGTAACATTACAAGACTGCCAGGAACTAACGCATGGCGATATAAAGGCTATCAAAAATGCTTTAAGGAAAGCACCACCACCTTGTTTAAATATCTTGATTCAATTAAGTCAACAGAAAGTATTTTTGGGTGGGATTTCGAATGGACTCTTAAAGAGAGTAATGATAGCATTAATGTAAATAAATTTATTTTAAAAATAGTCGAGCAAATTAGTAAAAACAAATCCCCAAAAAAAGACTATGTAATCC
>CANICR010000126.1 GCA_947466405.1 Chitinophagaceae bacterium
CAGTAGTTGTCATTGAAATTGTCCATGGGCCTGTTCCAGTTATTGCAATGGTGGGTGCCCCTGTTCCGCCATCTTGACTTACATAACCAGGAAGGGCTGCATTAGTTGTTTGAGGTTGAGACCAACCTGCAGGAATAATTATATTAATTTTAGCCCCCGTATTAAATTTTATATTTCCACCAGTCCCAAATTGAAAAGAATATGAATTACCAGTTGATCCACTATAAGTATTAGTTGGCTGAGTTGTTATTGCAAATGTTCCATTTCCATCAACCGCTGCAGAAGCACCAGCTTTTACATTCACTGAAAAAAATGATAGTACAATAACGAATACAAACGTCAATATTTTTGGGCAAGAAAAAGTCATGCGCTTTAATAAGCTGGCATTGTGCTGAATGGGCAACCCAATACTTTCTAATTTAATATTAATCAGCATTGGAATTTTAATATTTTGTTTCATAATAGTTTTCATTCTTTATAATTAGGACGGGTACTTTTTATACTTTAATTAAATAACGGTATTCCATTTTTATTAAAAAAAACTGCATAAGCAGCATTATAACTCTTTCGCCAAATTTGATTTGCATCTATGTTCAACATATCTAATTCCGGCCTATCATCATTTAAAACAACCGTATTTGACATATCAATTTTACTATTAGACATAAAATATTTATTGATATCCTCCGGTTTCCCATCATGCAATAAAGGGAATCGTAATGTTGAAAAATTAATTTTATCAAGACTTGCTACAAACAAGGTATTACGTTCATTTTCTTTTCCAGGCGTTGGCAACACATAGGTATTAAATCCTGCAGCCAACAAGGTTTTGTATACAGATCTACCCGCTACTCCAGTTTTACCAGTCAAAAATCCATGAAAATTAATAACCACAATACCCTCTTTATTTAAAATAGATTTAACGCTGTTAAAAGATTCAATTGTTAATACATGAACAGGCATTACATCACCCTTAAAAACATCAAAAAATACACAATCATATTTCTTCTTTGTAGTTTCTACATAATGCCGGGCATCGTCAACTATAACATTCACACTAGGATTTAACGAAAAGTAATTTTGTGCAATAGTCACCATACGTTCATCTAATTCAACAGCATCCACTTTCATTTTTAAATTTTCTTGTAGCATATTGGCAACTGCCCCTCCTCCCAAACCTAATAATAAAGCAGTTGAATTTTCCGGTAATTGACTAATTATTGCTGATCCAAAAACCATATAATTCGAATTCGAAGTGCTATTTGAATTGTTGACTTTCGTTTGACCCATTCTATTAATAAATAACATTCGATCATTTATTTCAGCACCTGAATTATTTTTAAAAACATCTGCCACTAACACCTGGCCTAAAATGCCTTCAGAATAATATTGCACTGTTACATTTTCACTCTCAAGTGCTACACTTCGCTTAGAAAGTGAAATAAATAAGCATAAAATAAATAACAATGAAGCATATTTTTTTTGAATAATTAATTTTATCAAAGGAAATACACCTAACAACAATGCTATTAAAATAGAAGGATTGGTTAACCCGAAATTTGGGATAATATAAAACCCAACAATCGGTAATATTAAAATTCCACTTGCAGCTGAAATTGCAAATACTTTTCCAGTTGTAGAGCCTGAATCCGATGATTCACCAGCAAGGAGTCTGATTAACATTGTAGGAATCATACCTAAAAATATCAATGGCGGCATTATTAAGAAAATTGAAATTAACACAACAGCTGAACTTATATCAACTGAAGTGAAGGCAAGCGTCAGTTGCTGAGAAATGATATGCATAAACGAAATACATATAGCCGCAAATAATAAAACCCAATACAAAGAATTATAACCAGATAGCCGATGTGCTAATTTTCCACCCATAAAATAACCAATTGACAAACTAGCTAAAGTCACACCAATTACAGCCACCCATACATACAACGAATTCCCAAAATAGGGAGCGAGCATTAAAGCGGAAATTAATTCTATAGCCATGACTGAAGATCCTTCAATGACTGCATACCAATAAATTGATTTTTTGGGAATCGGAATATTTGTTACTTTTTTAGGGTGAGAAATAGGCTCCTCTATGCTTACATTATTTTCTTTCTGAACAAATCTATATTTCAACATAAGCATAAATACCGAAAAAGCTAGGAGTGATGCCATTACTTTTGATGAAAATATCAATCCATAATAAGGAACAATATAATATCCAAATAAAAACGTTGCTGCTATTCCACCAATGGTTGATACGAAATAGGTAACACTAGCGGTATCACGTAACTTCTCCTGATTAATTGACAATAAACGAACCACCAAAGGCCCAACTAATCCAAATAATAACATAGGAGGAATCAGCAATAAAGTGGCTGCAATACAGATGCCAAGCACTAAGTCCATTTCTGCTGTAAGCTTAATGGCAAATGAAGCCATAATAGGTAAAATGGAAATAAATATAGCAGCTATAGCGACTATTGTAATTAAATAAATATGAACTCTTTTTTTCTCAGCAATTTGTCCACCCAAAAAATATCCTAATGAAAGACCTAATGTTGTAATCGTTAATATTGCGGTCCATACATACAGAGAACTTCCATAAAAAGGGGCTAATAATTTGGCCCCAATAATTTCCACTACCATTAAAGATGCCCCCTCTATAAACAGGAGCAACCAATAAGGCCAGTGATTAAGTAATATGTTAAATTTTCTCATTTTTAAAAGTCAGCGGATATTGAATTGTTAAAACGAACAATTAATCAAAATAGTATAAATGCTAAGTATTTTCTTTAGTTATACCACAAATATATTATTCTTTAAATTCATACTATTATTAGTATTAAATTTTTTATAAATTCTATAAACAATTGAATATAAGCGAATTAGCGCTTTTCGGTAGGTACTGGATAACGATTTTAAACAACTATTTTCATTTTTATAATAAACGTATAAAATAATTAAGGATGTAAAATTAAGATAAAATATTTTTCTTTCAAAGTAAAACCAGATGAACTTAAGGTTAATTTTAACTGATTTTAAACAGTCGGTTTAACTGTATAACTATTGTCATTACTAGGATTCTATTCCTTAAACAAATAGCAATATATTAGTCTCTGTATTACTATTATCAACTAAAATATTTATCTAATTGCAAAATGCTACCTAGCCTTTAAAATTAAAGATTTTAAGACGAGCTTTCTATTAATAAAAGCCAGTGAAAGCCTAAAGTATTGTTTCAGATAATTTTTATAAAGTAATGAATATCATTCAAGTAAATGATATAATAAAAATCGCCTAAATAAATAGGCGACTTTATTATTGAATAAAAATTGCATCCGTTGAAATTGGAAATGCTATTTTTTTATTTTAGGATAGCCAGTATTTAAAATATTTTAATACTTAATAACCCTTGTAGTTTTTTTATTTTTTCCCTGAATAACCTGAATCAAATATATACCCGATTTCAAATCATTGCCAAAATGGATCGATTCTTCCGTTGAGTAAAATAAATTGGATTTTATTACTCTTCCTTGCATATCCATTATTCTTATTTCAATTTTACTATTATAATCTTTGGCTCCAATAATTGACAAATTAAAATCAGCATTTGAAGGATTAGGTGAAATAGCTGTTTCAAATGCTTCTACGGATGTATTTGCATTTCTGATACTTGAGTTTGCAAATCCCCCTATCACAATACATCCGGTAGATTTATATAATGATTGAGATGCTATAGCTCCCAAACCACCACAAGCAGATTTACCTTTCACCGTTACATTTCCGCCTGTATATCCAGTATTTAATTTCAAGCTAATTATTGATGAATCTGTGTTGTAATTAATAATACTTGTATAAGCTGGAATAGTCCATATAAATGATGTTGCTAATGCTTGAGTGCCTATTATAGCAGGCATTTGAGCTGTTAACACTTTAGTTGCTCCAGGACATCCAAAAAAGCCCGAATTTGATAATATAGAAGCAGATGGAGTTACATAAGGAGCCAAAAGGGCTACTATTTTTGATGAACTTACTGCACCACAAGTTGTAGTACTTTTTACACTTAAATTTCCTCCAGTATAATTAGAAGCAAATGATAAGGTAATCACCGAATCATGCATTGATGTTATTGAAGTATTACTAGGTGTTGTCCATGAATATACCAATCCTGCAAGATTAGAAGTATCCCTCACCTTATATGTTATTGTACTACCAATACAACCTGCATAATTGTTAGTACTTGAAATAATTGCAATTGGTGTTTTAGCATATGAACCAAAAGATAGTGTTTTTGCAAGTGCCAAACTTTGAATTCCACAAGTGTTTTGAGCTTTTACACTTAATACACCTCCTGCATATCCTGTATTAAACAATAAGGTTATTCTATTGCTATCTACCGAAGCAGATGTAATACTTGTATTTTTAGGTATTGTCCATCTATACCCAGAAGATACTTGCTGAGATGATGAAAGCGTTGGCATCACTACAGTATAATCTATCGAACTTCCTACACATCCAAAATAGTTACCTGTACTTGAAGTAATATTTGTAGGAGTAGCAACTGCTGACTTCAACGTAGCGGTATAAAAACTTGCTGAAACAACACCTACAGCGCTAACCGCTTTTACACTAATCGTTCCACCACTAAAACTACTACCTAATATTATTCTTACTGAAGAACTATCAGATGAATAACTATAGGTAGGGTCAAACGTTGCAGTTGCTGGTATCACCCATCTATAATTATTTACAGGCGCCTGAATTGAAGTTACATTAGGCGCAACAACCGTAAATGTATATGTGTTGTTTTTACAAACATTTAAATTTCCAGATATTGAGGTCACATTAGGTGGAGCAGCAAGTGCCGATAAAGCAATTGACTTTGCAACACTTGTGTTACAATAAGAAGTAGTAGTTACCGATACAGTATCTTTAAGAAATCCATTTGACAGATTCACTACAACTGCAGTATCGTTTTCAAGAGAACTTAAATGGGTTAATGTAGCATTTGATCCAATTTTTAAGGCCCATTGATAACTAATTGCATTTGCCACCTTTCTTATTCTTAATGTATCATAGGTAAGCCCAGCAACATTTGTTATTGCCGCTATACTTGGAGTAAATGTTTTTTGTATTGCTAAAGGTGTAGCAGCAATTGATTTTGTAATCGCTAAATATTTAATGGCACTTGCACCACAAGCGTTTTCTGATTTAACTCCAATTGAACCTGATAAAAAAGCACTCTTATATTGCACATCAATGAAAGAATCTGTCTTTGTAATAAG
>CANICR010000127.1 GCA_947466405.1 Chitinophagaceae bacterium
AGTGAAAGTCTTCAAACTGATTCCGGAGAAGAAGTAAGTACCAGAGAGGTTAAGAAAATATTGACGGAAATAATAAATGAGGAAAGCAAAAAAATTCCGTACAGCGACGAAATACTTACTGAAATGTTGCAAAAAAAAGGATATAATATAGCAAGACGCACAGTAGCTAAATACCGCGAACAACTAAATATTCCCGTTGCTAGATTAAGAAAAAACCTATAAAGTTTAAAATGGATTTAACTAGAGAAAATAAAAATGAACAAGAATTATTAACGGATGTAAGTTTACCTGCTAAAATGATGGCATGGTTATTTTCGTATTTATTTCACCCGATTTTTATACCTATTTATGTTACGTTCTTTTTATTATATATCCATCCATCCGCTTTTTCGGGATTTTCTGATTTTAATAAAAGACAAACATTGGTGATTGTAATACTTAACCTGATATTTTTTCCATTATTAAGTGTTGTATTGCTAAGGGCACTAGGTTTCGTTGAGTCTATTTTTTTACGAACTCAAAAAGACAGGATTATTCCTTACATCGCTTGTGGAATATTTTTCTTTTGGGCATATACAGTTTTTAAGCAACAAAGTGCTTATCCATTATTGTTAAGCTCGTATGTGCTGGGAATATTCTTTGCTTCTTCAGCCGCTTTACTAGCTAATATTTATTATAAAATCAGTATGCACGCTATTGGGATGGGAGGCTGGTTAGGGATATTTTTTGTAATAATGCATGGAGACTCCATGTTAATGTCATTAAGTATAGCAATAGTTATTTTGCTAACAGGATTTGTGTGTACATCAAGATTATTATTAAAATCGCACAATCCCTTTGATATATACTCTGGTATAGCTATAGGAATAGTTACACAATTGATGGCTGCTTACTTTATTTTCTAAAGAGCAATCTTAAGGCCTCATGATAATTACGCCACTAATGGAAGGATGCTCAATGCAATGATAGCGATAAGTGCCAATTGTTTTTATTTTAAAAGTATAAATACTATCAGGAAATATAGTGGGTGTTTTTACAGAAAAAACATCATCCGAAATCAAAGTGTGGGCAGAGTTAGTGGTATTAACAAAGCAAACAGAAGCCCCTAAAGCAACACTGTCTATACTAGGAAAAAATTGGTTATCCCATATCTGAATATTATCAGCAGGAATATTTCCAGCTTTAACATCGAAACTTCCATTGGCTGCTTTATCACAACTAAAAAGAAAAAAAGTAAAAGAAGTTAAAACGACAGCGTAAAATATTTTCATCTTAATTAATTATTATTGAAACAAGAATTTCTTGAGCGATATTGTTATCAGATAATAAATTTTGATGTATGAAACCCACAAAATATATTATGTCTAATTACAATAGCTCCACAATTGGTTTACAAAATACAAAATTTCTATAAAAAATCAGATAAAAGATTATTGACTACAGTATCTATCTATAGCTTTTAATAAAAAGTTATCTCAATTATTTCTTCACACTTCTTTAAACCAATACGCCTATTCGTACATTTGCAGTATGTCGATTTATTTAGAGGAATTGAATCCACCACAACGAGAAGCAGTATTACATAGAGACGGACCTGTAATGATTATTGCAGGTGCTGGTAGCGGAAAAACCAAGGTAATTACCACAAGAATTGCCCATTTAATGGCAACAGGGATAGATCCCTTTAATATTTTAGCCCTGACATTTACCAATAAGGCCGCTGCAGAAATGAAGGAAAGGATTGAAAAAATCCTTGGAGGATCAGAGGCAAGAAATTTATATATAGGTACTTTCCATAGTGTTTTTGCCCGAATATTAAGAACAGAAGCCCCTAAATTAGGCTATTCTTCTAATTTCACTATTTATGATACGGATGATGCAAAATCAGTTATTAAGACAGTAATCAAAGAGTTAAATCTTGATGATAAACATTACAAGCCCAATACAGTATTAAATCGCATTTCGATGGCGAAAAATGCACTCGTGGGTCCGGATGAATACATAAATGATTATTTACTGCAGCAGGAAGATAGTAAATCAAACCGACCAGAAATAGGGTCAATTTATAAAGCGTATAGCAATCGTTGTTTTAAAAATGGTGCGATGGATTTTGATGATTTATTGTATAAAATGTATTTATTATTAAGTGGTTTTCCGGAAGCATTGAGTAAATACCAGCATAAGTTTAAATACATTATGATCGATGAGTACCAAGATACCAATACCTCTCAATATGAAATCGTAAAATTGCTGGGTGCTATGCATGAAAATGTTTGTGTTGTTGGAGATGATGCTCAAAGTATTTATAGTTTCAGGGGAGCCACAATCGAAAATATTTTACAATTTCAAAAAGATTACGACGAGATTAAAGTCGTTAAACTAGAACAAAATTATCGCAGTACAAAAACGATATTAAATGTTGCAAATGAAGTTATTGGTAATAACAAAGGGCAGATTGAAAAAAAATTATTTACCGATAATCAAGAAGGTGACAAGATCAATCTTATTCGTACCATGACGGATAATGATGAAGGTAAAATGGTGGCAGATGCCATTCAAGAACTCAAATTACGGAATCATTTTTTTAATAAAGATTTTGCCATTTTATATAGAACCAATGCTCAAAGTAGGAGTTTTGAAGAGTCACTCCGAAGGATGGGAATTGTGTATAAGATTTATGGCGGCATGAGTTTTTATCAAAGAAAAGAGGTCAAAGATTTTATAGCCTATTTAAGATTAGTAGTAAATCCAAGTGATGAAGAAGCATTGAAGCGTATTATTAATTATCCGGTTAGAGGGATCGGAAAAACAACAATGGATAAGGTGATTCTCCTGGCAAATAATTCTAATCAAAGCGTGTGGCAAATTTTGTGCAATGCCGCACTTCATGGATTTAAAAGTGGTACACTCGAATGCATTGACGGATTTGTAACCATGATTAAAATGTTTCAAAGCGAACTTCCAAAAAAGAATGCCTATGATTTAGCCATTATTATAGGGAAGAGCACTACCATTGTTAAAGATTTATTTAATGATAAATCAACAGAAGGACTTGCCAGGTACGAAAATGTTCAGGAGTTATTAAATTCAATCAAAGAATTTACAGAAACACCAATGAATATGGATGATGGCGAAGTAGGAGATAAGAGTATGGGGTCTTACTTACAACAAATCGCCTTGCTTACGGATGTGGAGGATAATAAAGAAATAACTGACGCAGTAAAGCTGATGACAATTCATGCTGCCAAAGGATTGGAATTTCCAGTTGTTTTTTTAGGCGGATTGGAAGAAACATTGTTTCCAAGTGCAATGAGTATTAATACACGTGAAGAATTAGAAGAAGAAAGGAGATTGTTTTATGTTGCAATCACAAGGGCAAAAACAAAATTGTATCTAAGTTATGCCAATGCACGTTATAGGTTTGGTCAGTTACAACAAAATGAACCAAGCCGTTTTATTGATGAAATAAATGAAGAGTACATTGATAAAAGTTATGCAGGAAGTACATCAAGAAATAATAACAACAGTGGTTGGTCACAATCATCTGCCTATGACAGAATGAGAAGAGGATTTGGAAATAGCGATACGCAAAAACAGCCTCCTGCTAAATCTATTATTAATATTCCACCAGCTAGGCCACAAACAAAAGAACACACCCCAACAGAAAATTTTATCGCAAGCGATACAAGTCAACTTGAAATAGGCCATAAAGTAGAGCACCAAAAATTTGGTTTTGGGAAAGTGATGAAGCTAGAAGGCGCAGCACATAATCCTATAGCAACTATTGTATTTGATCAAAACGGAGAGAAAAAAATAATGCTAAATTATGCCAAGTTGAGAATTGTTGAAGAAGGAGCATAGTTGATAGCACTAGTGTTTGCGAAATAAGAAAAACTTGGTATTTTTAGTGGTAATAAATCTTAACTAGAAAACCACTGTTCAAGGTAAAAGTTTATTTTTGCAGTACTTTAAATTTGAGTTATGATAAAAACAGGAAATCCAATAATTAGCATTTATACAGAAATGACCCCTAATCCGGAAACAATGAAATTTGTTGCCAACAAGTTATTGTATCCGGGAAAAACGATTGATTTTCCAGATGAGGCTAGTGCAAAGCCTTCACCATTAGCACAAGAGCTATTTACCTTTCCATTTGTAAAGGCTGTATTTATAGCGAGTAATTTTGTTACGATTACTAAAACATCCGAAACAGATGATTGGCAAGACATGATTCCAACCATTAAGCAATTTTTAAAAGAGTATTTAGAAGAGGGTAAAGTGGTAGTGAATGATGAAGAGGTTGTTAAAATGAAATCAGAAAGCAGTAATGAAATTTCTGCCGATGATAATGATGTCGTAAAACGAATTAAAGAATTGCTAGAAAATTATGTAAAGCCAGCAGTGGAAATGGATGGCGGCGCTATTCAATTTAAAAGTTTTGAAAATGGAAAAGTGAATTTGATGTTACAAGGAAGTTGCAGTGGTTGTCCATCTTCGATGATAACGTTAAAAGCGGGTATTGAAGGAATGATGAAGAGAATGATACCGGAAGTAAAAGAAGTAGTTGCAGAAGCGGAGTAATAAAAAACAATCATTTAATAGAGCACTTCAATTGGAGTGCTTTTTTTATAAAAGCATAGTTCATGAGGCATTCAAATATTGACATAAATAGTTAAATAATGACAACGGCAGATATTTGGAAAAACTTTTATGAAAATATTGTTCAAACAAAATGGCAGGAATGGACAAGTACTATTATGCAAATATTGAGTGTTTGGTATGCTAAAAAAAATAATGTACTGGTGTATCCTACAGGGATCATTGGTGTGTTGCTAGCTTCGTATGTTTATTTTTATATAGCATCGCCCCCTTTATATGCGGATGCAATTTTGAATGTCTATTATTTTGTGATGAGTATTTATGGATGGTATTTTTGGGTTCAAAAGAAAAATGAACAATACGCATATCCTATTAGTTGGTGTAATAAAAAGGAGTTAAGCGTTGGGGCTATATTGTTTATTTCATCTTGGATCATTATTTATTATTTATTGATTACAATCACCAATAGTAATACACCAATACTCGACTCGCTGGTATCATCATCGGCTGTTGCATCTATGTGGTGGATGGCTAAGCGGAAAATGGAAAATTGGATCGCATGGGTTTTCTCTAATATAGTTGCTATTCCGCTGAATTTTTATAAGGGGTTTATGTTATTTACATTCATGTATATTTTATTTCTTTTTTTATCTGTTTCAGGTTATAGAGAATGGAAACAAAAAATAGAT
>CANICR010000128.1 GCA_947466405.1 Chitinophagaceae bacterium
CGGCCCCTTGCGCTAATAGCAATGGGAATTTCATTGGTAAGGTTACTGGTTCATTCTTTCTTCCATCATAACTCAATTGCCAATAAGTTGTTTTGGCATTAAAAGCCACTTCTAATGCAAATTTGCTTAACCTAGCTTCAATATATCTGGGAGCAGCAGCATCGTCTCCTGTTCTTGCATCTCCCCAGTTTCCTTGTGTATCTATTAATAAATCCTTTTGACCTAAATTAACAATTGCATCGCCAATACTTGCGTCTCCATGTGGATGATACTGCATACTTTGTCCTATAATATTAGCAACTTTATTATATCGCCCATCATCCATTTCCTTCATGGCATGCAAAATTCTTCTTTGAACGGGCTTTAATCCATCTTCAACTGAAGGGACAGCCCTTTCCAAGATTACATAACTTGCATAATCCAAGAACCAATTTTTATATTGGCCACTTAATCCTTTTTCACTGTGTGTGTATTCTTCTTTAATTTTTTTTGTCGCCATTGTAGTTTGATAATACTAATTATTTATGCTTCTTTTGAATGGTATTTTATTTCAAAGTCTTTCATATTGCCTATTTTCCCTTGAACATCATAAAGGTTATTAGCAATGAATTCCTTTAATCTCCAAAGTAAATAGGCTTCACTTGTAGTTTGTTTTGCTTTTGACAAAAAATTATGTATTATTTTATTTCCCTTTTGCCAATCTGGCATGATGTATTTTTTTAATTCACTATCAAAATAGTCATAATCGTATTGAGCTATTTTTTTTCCACCTTCTAGAATTCTTATACCCTTATTTTCCGTACAAAGTTTTGTCCATTCATCAGGATCTACTTCAAATTCACTTAAAGTTATATCTCGGGCTAATTTCTTAGCTTTTAAAAATTCTTTAGCCGGTATTTCATTTAAAGTTATAGGATAAAAAATATTGCCTTTTTCATTTATGAAAGGCAAATTATTTAAGTACAATATCTGAACTCTTCCTTGAAATTCTTTTAAGTAAGGCAATATCCAATAATATCCACTCACATCATGCGTGTTTTGTGCCGCCCATACCCACAATGTTTGATTTTCATCCTCATTCATTAATTGAACTAATTCTTGAACGATGGTGTTATCATTTTGTTGATGGGCTGTTAATTTATTTTCAAAATCACCACTAGATAAAATAGTTTGCCACCATTTGTTTCTAATGTCAATCCCCTCTTCAGTATAAATATTTTCAATTGGACCAACTGAATAATCATCATTAAAATGAATTATTTTTCCCTGTAAAGATTCATCCAATTCTATTGCCTGTGACAATACTTTAGCATCTGCTTCATTAAAGACAATGTGTATCATAAATATTTTAATTAAATTTATTTTGGAGTTATTAAATAATAAACACAAGTGGTTAGGTAGTTTCTAAAATACTTGATGTTTTGAATCAATTTAAATTGTTTCCTTGCTTTCCATCCAAATTTATATTCATAAATCGGATTGATTAAATAATGTTCTTTTTGAACTATTTTATACCCTTCATTAATAACAATTTTTTCAAAACGTTCAATTGATATTTTGGTTTCTTTTATTTCTGCAAAATCTTTTACATTTTCTTTAAATATCTTTAAAATCCATTCATATAATCCAAAAGGCAACAAATGAAAATAGGGTAATTTGCTGAGTATACTATTTCTCATTACTTGCTGATGCCCTCCAAATGGCATTTGCCAAGGTGGGAAGCCGAAGAATATTACACCTCCTGGATTTAAAAAGCTTTTCATCCATGCAATTAATTTTGGTTGATCATGTATATGCTCTATTACATCTTTTAGGATGATAATGTCAAATCGATTTTTAAATTCTTCATTTACATCAACTAAATAAATGTCTTTTGATAAAAAACTAACTTTTCCAGAATTCAATTCTTCACTCATCCATAACCTTGCATTCACGAGTCTTATTTCTTCTAATTCAACACCAACTCCAATGCATCCTTTGTCTGTAAATGCTTTTAATACGCCAGCTTCTCCACAACCAATTTCAAGAATCCTTTTCCCTGGAGGTATGTCCATGTAATTTTCAATGAATGGTATTACATACTTTTTTGTATTTTCTAGTTGAATATCAAAATAGCGTTTTCTGTCACCATGAAAATCAAACATAATTTTAATTTTATTGGTCAATTAAATCTAATTCCACTCTTAAATTATCAATAATGAAATCTTGTCTTTGTGGGGTATTCTTGCCCATATAATATTCTAGTAAATTTTGTATGTGCTCCCCTTGATCCATAATTACAGGTTGCAATTTCATATCTGCACCAATAAATCGAGCAAATTCATCAGGACTAATTTCACCCAAACCTTTAAACCTAGTTATTTCAGGTTTTGATCCTATTTTCTTCATTGCCGCTTGCTTCTCTTGCTCATCATAACAATAAATTGTTTCTTGTTTATTTCTCACCCTGAATAAAGGGGTTTCTAATATGTAAACGTGACCATTTTTAACAAGATCAGGGAAAAATTGAAGGAAGAAAGTCATTAATAATAATCGAATATGCATTCCATCAACATCGGCATCTGTTGCAATTATGATATTATTGTATCGCAAACCTTCATATCCATCTTCAATATTTAATGCATGTTGCAATAAATTGAATTCTTCATTTTCGTAAACCACTTTTTTAGTAAGGCTAAAGCAGTTGAGGGGTTTGCCTCGTAAACTAAAAACTGCTTGTGTATTTACGCTTCTAACTTTAGTTATTGATCCACTCGCACTGTCACCTTCTGTAATAAAAATGGAAGATTCTTTTTGTTTTTCAATAATTACATCTTTTTCCTTACCAGTTGCTTCATCGTTATAATGATATTTGCAATCACGCAATTTTTTATTATGCAAATTGGCTTTTTTGGCTCTTTCATTGGCTAATTTTTTTATACCCGCTAGTTCTTTTCTTTCTCTTTCATTCTGTTCAATTCGTTTTTTTAAAGAATCTGCTGTGGTTGGATTCCTATGTAAATAATTATCAAGTTCTTTTAATAAAAAGTCGCCAATAAAGTTTTTCATACTTGGCCCATTTTCATAAACAGTCTGAGATCCTAATTTTGTTTTTGTTTGACTTTCGAAAACGGGCTCCTGAACCCTCACTGATATTGCAGCACAAACACTTCCCCTGATATCTGAAGCGTCGTAATCTTTCTTGTAAAACTCTCTTATGGTTTTTACAAATCCTTCCCTGAATGCTGCGAGATGTGTACCACCTTGTGTAGTGAATTGCCCATTTACAAAACTATAATATTCTTCTCCATAACTATTTCCGTGTGTAAATGCTACTTCGATATCTTCTCCTTTTAAATGTATAATTGGATAACGAATTTCATCTTCATTTGTTTTGCGTTGAAGTAAATCCAATAAGCCATTCTTGCTTACATACTTTTTCCCATTCAAGTTCATTACAAGACCAGCATTCAAGTAACAATAATTCCAGAATTGGCTATCTAAATATTCCTGTACAAAATGGAAGTTTTTGAAAACGGATTCGTCAGGAATAAAAGTAATAAAAGTGCCATTGCTTTCTTTCGTAGAAACTTCTTTGTATTCTTTTGTTAATACACCTCTTTCAAACTCAGCAGATTTTTCTTTCCCTTCTCTGTATGCGGTAACTTTAAAATAATTACTTAATGCGTTTACGGCTTTTGTTCCTACTCCATTCAATCCTACACTTTTTTGAAAGGCCTTGCTATCATACTTAGCACCCGTATTTATTTTACTTACAACATCAACAACTTTTCCCAATGGAATTCCACGACCATAATCCCTAACTGTAATGGTTTTACCTTCTATAACTACATCTACTTGTTTACCATATCCCATAGTATGTTCATCAATGCAATTATCCACCACTTCTTTAATTAACACATAGATTCCATCATCTGCACTACTCCCATCACCTAATTTGCCAATATACATGCCGGGCCTAAGACGTATATGTTCCCTCCAATCTAAACTCCGAATACTATCTTCTGTATACTCAAAAATTTCTTTTTCTGCCATGTTTTTATTTTAAATAAACTGATATTCTTTTTTAGTATAAAAATTTAGCACAACATAATGCTTTTAGCTTGCGAATATAATAGAATGAAGGGGTTTTTATGTTGATACTTTTATCCACAAAACAGCTATAATGTGCGTAAATTCATTTTTTTTTAATATTCGATTGATTTCTATTTAATTTTCGTCATAGAAACTTGTAAATAACACTAAATCAGTAGTTTTGACTAAATTTATTCACATTAAATTACGGTAAAGATTAATTTAGAAATCAATAAAGAGAAAATAGCGTCATTGGGTGTTTTACGTCAATTTGAAAATGAGGCTTTTAGGGATTTTATTAATAACAAAAAACAAGATGTTATTGATCAATATGTTTTTGAAATAAATGAATACGTAGAGGATAAAATTGACTGTACAAAATGTGGGGCTTGTTGTAAAAGCCTTATGATTAATGTAACATCAAACGAGTCTGAAAACGCATCCATCTATCTTAAGATGAGTGAACAAGATTTTAAAGAAAAGTATATTGAAGAGAGCCAACAAGGTATGATGGTTATTAATTCAATACCTTGCCATTTTCTTGAAAATGACAAGTGTACTATTTACGAAAACAGGTTTAAAGAATGCAGGGATTTCCCTCATTTAAATAAACCAAATTTCAGTAAACGTCTTTTTGCTACCTTAATTCATTATAGTATTTGTCCGATAATTTTCAATGTTGTTGAACAATTAAAAATAAAAACAAATTTTTTAAATGAGCATTAACATTTTATTTTAATAATATCAGTACTGATATTTAATTCAGATTTTATTAGTCAATAGAACTTCAGAAATATAAAGTATAAAAATGGAATTAAATTTAAAAAATAAAACAGCCTTGGTTTGCGGAAGCACTCAAGGATTAGGATTGGCTTCTGCCATAGAAATTGCTTCTTTAGGAGCCAATGTAATACTAATGGCCCGTGATGAAGCAAAACTTCAAGCGGCAATCCATAAACTAGATACTTCGTTAGGCCAACAACATGATTATATCGTTGCTGATTTTTCAACACATGAAAAAGTAAATGAAGCAATTCAAGCCTATTTGATAAAAGAAAAAACTATTCAGATTTTAGTTAATAATACTGGTGGACCAGCTGGAGGATTAGCTATTAATGCAAATATCGAAGAGTTTTTACAAGCATTTAA
>CANICR010000129.1 GCA_947466405.1 Chitinophagaceae bacterium
CAATAAACTATATTTTTTAACCGTATATTTATAAATACCTAAGCTATCATATTGCTCCGGAGTATTTGGAGCAGAAAATCCAATTTTTGCATCTTCTTGCAAAACACTATTAATCAAAATAGTGCTATCATTTCTGTTGATTGTAAAAGATAGTAAATCACCTTTCTTTTTAGTTTCCATTTGCTTTTCAAATTCATCTCTAAATAAAGTGCTAATGGTATTTATAGAAACTATTTTATCACCTTTCCTTAATCCATTCTTATATGCATTTGAAGCAACATCAATATCAAGAACAATTACTGGTACACGCGGACTAATAATAGATTTTTCTGATTTTTTTCTTTTCTCTACCAACTTGCCTATCAAATCAACGGGCATGGTAATATTCATTTCTTTTCCTTCTCGCAATATGGTAACATTACTATCTACAATCAAAAGCTTTTTGATAATATCGGTATATTCTAAAATTGGTTTACCATCAACTTCCAAAATTTTATCTCCATTTTTAAAGCCTAAGTCATAAAAAATCGGGTCATTAAAGGCGATACCATATTTCAATGAATCTGCTTTAATATTTTTTTCGCCCCAAACAAATAGAATCATAGAATAAATAACAAAAGCTAATAACACATTTACGATAACTCCACCAAGCATAATAATCAGTCGCTGCCAGGCTGGTTTGCTTCTAAATTCCCAAGGTTGTGCAGGTAATTTCAACTGTTCTTTATCCATACTTTCATCAACCATTCCGGCAATTTTTACATAGCCCCCTAATGGCAACCATCCAACACCATATTCTGTATCTCCCACTTTCTTTTTAAAAATAGAAAACCATGGATCAAAGAAAAGATAGAATTTATCTACTCTGCATTTAAACCACTTAGCCGTAATGAAATGTCCGAACTCATGCAGTATTACAAGTATAGAAAGAGATAATAACAATTGTGCTGCTTTCAAACCAACACTAGACCAATCAATTGATAATAAAGTCATAATTAATATACTCTATTTTAAGAGTTTTTTTAGTTAAAATATAATCTATAGTTTAATTAATGATGCGGCAAAATTACGTGCCTCTGCATCACTGTCAAAATAATCCTGTAATGTAGGGTGCTTAATAAAACTTACCGCTTCAATAGTTTTTTCTACCACAGCAGTGATGTCCAAAAATCCAATTCTATTTTTCAAAAATGCCCATACAGCAATTTCATTCGCTGCGTTTAAAACACAAGCCATATTTCCACCAGCCTTAAGCGCTTCGATTGCCAAGCCTAAATTTCTAAAGGTTTTGTAATCTGGCTCCTCAAAATTCATGGAAGGATACTTCTTGAAATCAAAACGAGGGAAATCATTCTTTAATCTATTAGGGAAACCTATCGCATATTGGATGGGTAATTTCATATCAGGATAGCCCATTTGCGCTTTCATACTACCATCTTCAAATTGAACTATACTATGTATAACACTTTGAGGATGAATAACTACCTCAATTTGACTAGGATTTAAATTGAATAGCCATTTAGCTTCAATCATTTCCAGGCCTTTGTTCATTAGCGTAGCGGAGTCGATAGAAATTTTTGCTCCCATACTCCAGTTAGGATGTTGTAAAGCATGATCCCTTTTCACATTCACCAAGAAATTTGGTTTTTTTCCTAAAAATGGTCCGCCACTGGCAGTTAAAATAATTCGCTCGATAGGATTCCTTGATTCTCCTACTAAACATTGAAATATAGCAGAATGTTCGCTATCTACTGGGATAATTGGTGCTTTGTTTTCTAATGCTTTCTGCATCACAATATCACCTGCAACTACCAAAGTTTCTTTATTGGCTAATGCAATAATTTTCCCTTTTTCAACCGCTTTTAAAGTAGGCTTAAGTCCTGCAAAACCAACAATTCCTGCAATCATTACATCATAAGTATCAAACGATGCCGTTTCTTCCAAAGCTAGTTCACCTGCAAATACTTTAATAGCTGTTGATGATAAAGCTGATTTTACTTTTTCATATTTACCCTCATCAACAACAACTACCGCATTGGGTAAAAATTCCAATGATTGAGCTATTAATAATTCGTCATTCGTATGAGCTGTTAATATTTCTACTTCAAATAATTCCTTATTCGCTTTAATTACCTCTAATGCTTGTGTACCAATAGAACCCGTAGAACCAAAAATGGCTACCCTTTTTTTAGGCATATCTCCTAACATACAAGTGTTTTTTATTAAAGTGCAATTTAATCTATCTAAACTAGTTAACGTAAAAATGAATGAGAAATGAATTGGTATAGAAAAGTTATAGTAATGTATTATTCATAAAGCATATATTATAGCTATTTGACAATGAAAATTTGAAGCTCATTCGCAATTTTTCTATCATTAGACAAACGGGGTACTTTATTTTGTCCGCCTAATTTTCCTATACTTTTCATATAATTTATAAATCCATTTTTTTGAACTTTCGCAATTTTTAAAGGTTGCAAAATATTTCCAGTTATTAAATCATCATAATACACATTTCTATCTCTAACAGCCTTATCTAAATGTGAAGTAAATGATTGAATATCAATAGACGAATCTTCAAACTCTACAAACCATTCATGATAACTTTTCCCTTCATCTGTACTAACAAATGGGGCAACAGTAAATTCTGTTATCTTAACCTTCATCAATCTACAAACTTCCATAACAGCAGACTCTACCTCTTCAGCAATGATATGTTCTCCAAAAGCAGATATATACTGTTTAATTCTTCCACTCACAATAATTCTATACGGCATCAAGGATACAAATTTTACCGTATCTCCAATATTATAAGCCCATAAACCAGCATTACTACTGATGATTAATGCATAATTAATACCCAATTTAACTTTGTCTAATGTTAAACGGACTGGCGAAGCTGAATTAATGTCCTCTAATTGAATAAATTCATAAAAGATGCCACTATTGGTATTCAATAGCATCCCTTCTTCATGAATTGAATCTTGAAAAGCAAAGAATCCTTCACTAGCAGGAAATAATTCTATGGTGTCTATTTTTCTCCCAATACTTTCTTCTAATTTAACTTTATACGGCTCAAAATTTACACCACCTTGTACCATGATATTAAAATTAGGGAATAGCTCCCCAATTTTTTTACCTGTTTTTTCTATTAACTTATCAAAATACATTTGAACCCATGGCGGAATCCCACTAATTAAAGTCATGTTTTCATTTACGGTTTCATCGACAATTTTTTTCAATTTTTCCTCCCAGTCATCTATACAATTTGTTTCAAAAGATGGCAATTGATTTGATCTCAAATATTTAGGGATGTGGTGATTTACAATTCCACTTAGTCTGCCTGTTGGAATATTTCCAATTCTTTCTAATTCAGGAGATCCACTTAGAAAAATTAATTTACCATCTGCAAATTTAGTATTTCCAGTTTCAGCCATATAACACAACAAAGCATTTCTAGCTGTGTTGATATGATTAGAAATTGAATCTTTTGTTATTGGAATATATTTCGTGCCACTAGTGGTACCACTAGTTTTAGCAAAATAAATGGGCTGCCCTTTCCATAGTACGTTATGCTTTCCTTCCTTAATTTTTTCTATATACGGTTTAAATTTTTCGTAATCACGAATAGGAACATTTTTTACATACTTTTCATGAGAATCTATTACTGAAAAATGATGCTCAATTCCGAATTCTGTTTTAGATGCGGATTTAATTAATTTATTAAAAATAGATTGCTGATCTGCATTCGCAGTTGTCTTACCTTTTTTAATTTGTTGGTATACAAAATTTGCGAAAGGTTTTGCTAAAAAAGATTTTATTTTCATTTGAATAGATGAATAACTTATTCAATTGCAAATGTATCAAAATAATTACGAATACACTGAAAATCACAGCAACAATAGCCTTTAGTATTTTGTATGTTTAAATTACCCTGTTATAAAATAATCCTTAATTTCGTATTATGAGTAAAACCGTAGCACTTCACACATTAGGCTGTAAGCTGAATTTCAGCGAAACTACTGCTATTGGCCGAATGCTTGAAAATGAAGGATTTACAAAAAAAGACTTTGATGACATTGCAGATGTTTATGTTATTAATACTTGCTCTGTTACTGATAACGCTGATAAAGAATGTAGACAATTAGTAAGAAGAATTCAAAAAAAATCTCCCGAAGCTATGGTCGTAGTCACCGGCTGTTATGCTCAATTAAAACCAGAACAAATTGCTGCTATACCAGGTGTTAATCTGGTATTAGGTGCTGCGGAAAAATTCAACATTGCTCATCATTTAAAAGAAATTACCAATAATGACTCCTGTAAAATATGCAGTTGTGATATTGATGATGTAAATATTTTTACAGACTCCTATTCTTTACAGGAAAGAACACGTATTTTTTTAAAAGTACAAGATGGTTGTGATTATAATTGCAGTTTTTGTACAATACCCTTGGCTAGAGGTAAAAGCAGAAGTGATAATATTGAAAATGTCTTAAAAAATGTAGAAGAGATAACATCAGGATTTGCTAAAGAAATTGTATTAACAGGAATAAATCTGGGAGATTTTGGTAAAGGACTATCTGGAGGTAAAAAGAAAGAGGAAACATTCTTTGAACTGATGAAAGCATTGGAAGCGAAATCTTCCATTGAAAGAATTCGAATTTCTTCTATCGAACCAAATTTACTTTCAAATGAAATTATTGAATTTGTCAGTCATAGTAAAAAGTTCATGCCGCATTTTCATATTCCTTTACAAAGTGGCAGCAATAATATACTTGGTAAAATGAAACGTAGGTATAGAAACGAGTTATACGCTGAAAAAGTATCCTTCATTAAATCACTAATGCCACATGCTTGTATTGGCGCTGATGTAATTGTAGGATTTCCTGGAGAAACAACCGTAGAATTTAATGAAACAGTTACTTATATTAGTTCATTGGATATTTCTTATTTACATGTATTCACATACTCTGAGAGAGATAATACTGAAGCAGTACTACTTAGTCAGGTTGTACCTATTCATACCAGAAATGAGAGAAATAAAATTTTGAGAACTATCAGCTACAAAAAAATGCAGCAATTTACCTCCACGCAAATTGGACAAAAAAGAAAAGTACTATTTGAAAGTGCTAATAAAAACGGTCTTATGGAAGGATTTAC
>CANICR010000130.1 GCA_947466405.1 Chitinophagaceae bacterium
TGGCCAAACATCAAACAATTTTGTAAAAGAAAATTATACAAAAAAAGACACCACTATTGTAATGCGCGATGGAATTAAATTATACACTGTTATTTATACTCCAAAAGATCAAAGCGAAAAATATCCAATTTTAATGGAACGTACGCCTTATTCATGTGGTGAATATGGGGACACTAATTATGCGAAATCAATTGGCCCAAATCCAACTTTAATGAAACAAAAATATATTTTTGTTTACCAAGATGTAAGAGGCCGTTATATGAGTGAGGGAATTAATTTAGAAGTCACCCCTCACCTTCAAAAAAAACAAAAAAAGCAAATAGACGAAAGCAGTGATACCTATGACACTGTTGACTGGCTCCTTAAAAATATCAAGAACAATAATGGAAACGTGGGTTTATATGGCATTTCTTATCCTGGTTTCTATGCCACAGCCTGTTTACCTGACCCACATCCCGCTATCAAAGCCGTTAGTCCACAAGCACCTGTTACAGATGAATTTGAAGGAGATGATGTAAATCATAACGGCGCTTTTTTCCTGTTAGACAATTTTACATTTTTAGACTATTTTGGAAAAGGAAGAAATGGATTAACAAAGGACTATCAATCGGGCGTCTTTAATTATAACACCAAAGATGCATATGCTTTTTTCAATGCCTTAGGTCCAATAAAAAATTCGCAATCTGAAAAATACTTCAATAACAAATGCACGATTTGGAATGAATATCTTCAACATGATACGTATGATTATTATTGGAAAGCGAGGAATATTAGAACACATTTACAAAAAATAAAAATACCTACATTGGTTGTTGGGGGGTGGTATGATGCTGAAGATTTATTTGGCACATTACATACATATGCCGCAATTGAAGCTGGAGAAAAAAACAATAATTGCAAAATAGTTTTAGGGCCGTGGACACATGGGGCTTGGGAATCTGCCGAATGGAAACAATACGCTTCACATGACTTCAAAAGCAATACCAGTAAGACTTTTCAAGATTCGATTGAAAGCACATTTTTTAATTACTACTTAAAAAATAAAGATAGTTTTACCATTAACGAGGCATCAATTTTTGAAACAGGAAGTAATAAATGGACATCCTATTCATCTTGGCCTCCTAAAAATATTCAAGAAAAAATATTCTATTTTAATGCAAAAAATAAATTGTCATTAGAGATAGATAGCTCATTGAATAATTTTGATGATTACGTAAGCGATCCAAACAAACCCGTTCCTTATACTGCAGGAATTTATGGAAACAGAAATAATGATTACATGGCAGAAGACCAACGCTTTGCTTCTTCAAGGCCCGATGTTCTTTATTACGAAACAACTGCGCTTGACAAAGATATTACTGTAACAGGAAGTATACTCGCTAATTTACAGGTAAGCATGACCGGTACCGACGCTGATTTTATTGTTAAAATTATAGATGTATTACCTGACAATGAGCCAAATTTCAGAAATGCCCCTAAAGGATTTCAAATGGCTGGCTTTCAAAGATTGGTTAGAGCAGAAGTTATGAGAGGGAAATTCAGAAAAAGCTTGGAAAATCCTGAACCATTTACCCCCAATGAAATTAGCAATGTAAAAATATCTCTGAATGACATTGCCCATACTTTTAAGAAAGGACATAAAATAATGGTGCAAATCCAAAGTAGCTGGTTCCCTTTAATTGATAAAAATCCTCAACAATTTATGCATATCCCATTAGCCAAAGAAACCGACTTCAAAAAGGAAAATATTCAAATTCATCATAATACTTATAACCTAAGCTCAGTAACGCTTCCAGTAATAAATAACTAACTTTTTTAAAAAAATCTCCCCTTAAAAAAACATAGCAACAATCACATAAAATGATATAGATAGATGGTGTGTATTCTATTATTAAATAAAAAGCCAAAAATTGTATATTTTTTTTTATCTTTAGTCCGATTAACAGCGATATAGATTGTTTTAAATTATATATACCGCTCTAATTTTTTAATGTCCTAAATTTTTTAAATGAAAAAGATACTTTTTCTACTGTTATTTGCAAGTTCAGCTTTACTATCATTCGGGGCCGATACTACTCAATCTTTCAGGTGCCCTACCCAAGTAACGATTTGCGCCACAGCTTGTTCTAATTTGAGAACCACTATTCCCAACATAAAAAATTCATCAAACAACTATCGGGTATACCAAATTGCAGGAAATGGCATATTGGATTCTGGCTTATATCCATCTTGTCGAAATTCTTATACATCAACATATACACCAGGTGCAGCTTCTATAATAACTGTTGATGACCAATTTGCACCCGTTTATCAACTTTCACCTGGATTTATATTTAAATTCTATGGTGTCAACTACACCAAAATAGTTGCCTCTTCTAATGGCTTCATTACATTTGATTCAACTAGATCAGGTTTTGCTCACTATAGCATGTTGAATAATGGCGGATTTCTGAGCGCTTCAACGGGTACTCCTCAAGATTTACCAAGTACCCTCTATGAAAGAGCGATCATCATGGGCCCTTATCAAGATGTAAATCCTAGTACAACAACTTCTCCACAAAGACTTATTAAACAGGAAGTTCAAGGAACTGCTCCCTATAGGAGATATGTTTTATCCTTTAACAAGGTGCCATTGTTCAGTTGCACTAGTTTAATCGAAAATACCTATCAAATTATATTGTATGAAACGTACAATGTAATTGAAGTATTAATTACAAGGAAACAGAGTTGTATGACATGGAATCTGGGACACTCCATGATTGGCATACAAAATTGGGCTAGAAACCAAGGTTTAATGGCGCCGAATCGAAAAGCCAGTAGTCCACCTTGGTCTGTTGATGATTCTACCAATCCTGAAGGTTGGCGTTTTGTCCCTACCTCCGGTAGTCCAACTTT
Organism: Chitinophagaceae bacterium; assembly: GCA_947466405.1. GTDB lineage: Bacteria > Bacteroidota > Bacteroidia > Chitinophagales > Chitinophagaceae > Ferruginibacter. Next base: position 2,896 of record CANICR010000130.1, read on the forward strand.
CAAATCCGTAGGCTTATACAATTTAAGTACTGGCACTCAAATTGCTACCGGCGATACCACTGATTTAAATGATGGCAGATATGATGTATCCTTTACAGGGATTATATCACCAGGCAGTTATGTGGTACGGTCTGTTTACGAAAATCCCAATCAACCAGGCTTTTATATCGTTGGCAGAGATACGATTGATGTAATTTTAGATTCCAATGTACCTTCTATTCCGCCTCCGCCTACTTTGGCAGCTGACACTATTCGATATTGCAAAAATTCGACCTCCATACCTTTAAGCGCTACTCCATCCACTGGATCATATTTACTTTGGTATAAAGACACTGTTGTTTGTGGAAAGGGAATTGGCACCCCACCATCACCTAACACAAGTGTAGTGGATACTTTTTTATATTTTGTTACCAATAAAAATGGATGTGCAGAAGGTCCTGCCAAAAGAGCCGTAGTAATTATCGATTCATTGCCTAAAGCTCCTCTTTATTATGGTGATACGGCATTTTGTGGTCCGAAAACAAATATTACATTACTTGCTAACCCTCACCCTGGCTCAAACTTATATTGGTATAAAGATACTACATTGGCTCCACTGGATACTAGTGCAGGCTATACTATTACTACCAATCTGACAGACACTACCAAATACTACTTAAAAGAGGTTAATAGCTTAGGATGCAAATCGGATAAATTTTATCCAATTACAGTTTTTATCAATGAAGTCCCATTGCGTACAGCGCCAAATATTATGGTTGATAGGTGTGGACCTGGTAAGCTCAACTTTATAGCATTGGTGAATGATACAATCAAAGAAACAGTAGATTGGTACAAAGTACCATCCTTTGGTTCAATTGTTTCAAGAGGAAGGGGAACCAGAACCTTTGTGTCTCCATATATTCCGGATTCAACTATTGTAACCTACTATGCTCAAATCAGGAATATCATATCCGGCTGTGTTTCTGACACACCTAGATATGCATACTATGGAATGACAAAACCTACACCTAAACTAGGGCCTGATTTCACCCATTACTTATGTTTTAAAGATTCTGTTTCACTTATTTCATTAATAGATACTATAGATTACGCAAGTAATATATGGACATTAAAAGGCAATGTTGTTGGTAATCCCGGGAAAATAAAAGATCAAGGTGTGTATCAAGTAATTGTAAAGAATAAAGTGTACAATTGTCCGGATACTGCGCTTATTAATCTGATTGTTTTACCCCCTATTATGGCATTTGCAGGCAATGATACCATTGCAACTACGGGAGGAGATCATCAATTAGTTGCCACTTGTTTAACACCACAAATAGGAATCACACAATACTTATGGAGTCCTACTACTTTTTTGAAAAATCAAGTAGATTCTATAAAACGAAAACCAATTGTAGTATTAAGTGATGACCAATTGTTTGTCGTTAAGATAACCAATATGAATGGCTGCAGCGAAAACGATAGTATTTTTGTAAAAGTATTCCCTGGACCAGGCTATAATTCACCTAATGCATTTACGCCTAACGGTGATGGGGTAAACGATATATTCAGGGTGATTCCTGCAGGAATAGACAACACAATTTGGTTTAAGGTATTTAATAGGTTTGGTGATCTTGTTTTTCAATCTAGCCGTTGGTTACGTGGATGGGATGGCACAAAAAATGGCGTAAAACAACCTCCAGGAACATATGTATGGATGGTAAAGGGTTTTGATGTAAATGGCAAAGTAATCCAATCAAAAGGCACCGTTATCTTGTTGCCTTAATAAAATTATTATACCTAATAAAAAAGCCGACTAAATTACAGTCGGCTTTTTTTATTAAACTTTAGTATTCTATAACAGTCTAATCTTTTATTTTTAACAAACTATCTATTATTATTGAAAAGAAGTTTGGGTATATTGCAAATCTTTTAAACTAATTGCATGAGGAAGTTGATATTGGCATGCATTGTTTTTATCTATTATAACAATGTAAATGCACAAACCTTTTCAAATAAAGGAAAAGATTTTTGGGTTGGATATGGATATCATGTAAGAATGATGCAATTCGGAGGCGGTGGCAATAGTAACTCTCAGGAGATGGTATTGTATTTCGCAACTGATCAAGCTACCA
>CANICR010000131.1 GCA_947466405.1 Chitinophagaceae bacterium
ATGCTATAATATTGTTTTCTTCTTTTGAAACTTTCGGATGCGTTGTTATTGAAGCCAATGCATGTGGCATTCCGGCAATTCTTAGTGAATTAGCAGTATTTAAAGAATACGGTATAGAAAATGAAACCGCATTATACGCTGAAAAAGACAACAAGCATGAATTAGCACAATCGATCATTCAATTTATCAACAACAAAAACAACTTTAACAAAAAAAATATTAGCGAAAGAACCCATCATCTCTTTTCCTTGAATGCCGTTGGTAAGCAATTTGAAGCATTATATAAAAATCTTTATTGAATGATTGTACAGCCTGCAGATACTCTTAATTGTTATAATTGGACTGTTTTGTAAAAACTCTTAATAATTAGTTTAATTTTGCAATTAGTTGTTTTCGAATGCTTAAAAGTCGTACATGAAAAAATTATTTTTAATAGCAATGCTGTCGATGATTGCTTTTATTCCGTTTGCCCAAATCAGTGGAACCAATACAATTACGGGTAAGATTATAGATGCAGACACCAAATTGCCCTTAGAATATAGTACCGTTTCTGTTTTTTTGAAAAATCAACTTAAACCTATCACCGGCACCACTTCAAATAAATCAGGCTATTTCGCTATAACCGATTTAGCAGTTGGCACGTTTTCCATTTTAATTGAAAACATTGGTTATGCTCCCTATAAAATCGACAGCGTTGTTTTTAATAAAAATGATGATAAAATAGAATTAAAAACATTATCTCTAAAAATGTTTCATAAAGATCTTTCATCTGTTACCGTTATTTCAAAATCGAGTCTTATTGATAACAAAATTGATAAGCTTGTTTTTAATGCGGAGAAAGATATCACTTCTCAAGTTGGAGATGCAACCGATATATTAAAAAAGATACCCCAAGTTTCTGTTGATATTGATGGAAATGTTCAACTAGCAGGCAATTCGGGCATACGATTTTTAATTAACGGCAAGCCTTCTGCTGCCTTTGGCAACAACATGGCAGATGTGCTTCAGTCTATTCCCGCTAGTCAAATAAAAAGTGTGGAAGTGATTACCAACCCTGGGGCAAAATATGATGCAGAGGGCATGGGAGGGATTATTAATATTATTATGAAGTCCAACACTAGCAAGGGATATAGTGGAAGCGTTTCTGCAACTGCTGGAACGAGGATGGAAAACACGGCACTTAATTTTGGAATTAGAAAAAAGAAAATCAGCTTTAATGTTTTTTTTAGCGGAAACAAAAAACTACCCGGGACAAATCTCACCAACAGCTATCGTACAACCAACAACGATGGTATACAAACAACGCTTGAACAACACAATAGATTTTATTATGAAAGACACGGCTTTCAATCTGGCATTGGAACCGAATGGACCCTTAATAAAATGAATAGTATATCAGGAAATATTTCATTCAATAATTTTGGGAACAGCTTTACCTCTGATATGGATCAGTCGTTTCAAAGCGGAACAACCAATACCTTGTCGTTATTAAATTCATATAATAAAGTAGCCGTTAACACCCTGGAGTTTTCTGTTTTATATAAAAAAAGATTTAAAAAAGAAGAGCAAACGCTCGATTTCAAAGCCAATACCAGCAATAGTGACAATACCACCCATTCTGATATCGCCTTAAGATCAAAGCCAGAAAATGCAATTAGTTTTGGAACGATTAGCCTTAATCCAGCAACTATTAAATTGTCGGAACTCGCTGTTGATTTTGCCAACCCCATTAAAAAAAATGTAAAAATTGGCTTGGGTTCCAAAGTGAGTTTTTTTGATATCAGCAGCCATTCATCTGTTGACAGTTATCATCCAACTTCAGGCAATTACTTACGAAATGATTATTTGTCGTCACTGATTCATTATCAACAAAAAATTTATGCCGGATATGGTGAAATTAGTTTTCCAGTGTCTACATTTTTTGAAACAAAATTTGGCGGAAGATTTGAGCGTACAGAATTCAACAGCAATTATTCAAATGTGACCACACAAGTAGAAATCCCTAACTATAATACTTTTGTACCCTCTGTTTATTTGTTGAAAAAAATCAATGAAAAAAATACATTCAAGGTTAGTTATACCAAAAGGATTCAAAGGCCCGATTACGAAGGGTTAAATCCATTTATCAATACTATTGATCCAAAAAATATTTCTACCGGCAATCCATATCTAAAGCCCGAGATGGCGCATCGTTTTGAATTAAGCTACAGCAAAGACCTTGGAAAATTAGGGTCTTTTATGATCACTTCTTTTTATCGCATCAATTACGATGACATACAACAATTTATAACGTATTACCCTTCGTTATCTATAGGAGATTCTACATATACTAATGTGGCATTAACCACTAGAGAAAATATCGGTGAGGAAAAAAATATTGGATTAGATCTTTTTGAAGACCTGCGTTTTTCTACAAAATTTAATTTGCGAAGCAATATTTCCTTGTTTTATAGAAACACGATAGATTCTAATTTAAATACTAATAGCCTCAACTACCGTTTTAATATAAACGCTACTTATCAATTCAGCAGCACTTTAACTGCCGAATTTTTTGGAAATATTAATTCTCCTAGAAATGAGGCGCAAGGGCGCTACCCTTCATTTTCTACTTACAACATTGGAATGCGTAAGCAATTGTGGAAGAAAAAAGGTAGTATAGCTATTACATCCAATAGCCTGTTTAGTAAATACCTCAACATGAACACAAGTGTAACGGGCGCTAACTTTTTTTATTCAAGTGAACGTAAAATATTATTCCGTTCTATAGGTGTGAACTTTGTATGGAAATTTGGAAAAATTGATTTTAAAAAGAATCCCATAGAAAACGATATGAATTCAATGGCACAATAGTTAATTATGCTTCCTACACATAAAAAACTACTATTAAAAAAGAAAATAAAAATGAAGATTAAATCAAGTTTACTGAAAACTTCAGCAGCTTTGTTAATACTAATTTTTTTCTTTCTGCCTACTGCTTTTACTCAAACTTCAGATTCACTTACTATACTCATCAATAAAAAAAATGTATGGCAAGGTGACACGATAGCTATTGATGCCCGATTAGATAATTTCACCAAAAAATCTTCCGCTGCTACTATTCATTTGTGGATTGAAGAAATAAAAACGGGTAGAAATTGGCATTATAGATACCCTATTATTAATGGCGAGCTCCACGCTGATTTAATAGTCAGCACCGACATAAGTGATGGTAGCTACGCCTTTAATTTTCAACTGCAAAAATCTTTTTTCAACTTATCTGGTTTTGTAAAAAATGCAGAAGAAAAAGATCGTTTAATGAACTATGTCTTTATCACTAAAAACATACAACCAGTTGCAGATGTTGTTCCCTTGAATGAAGACAAATCGTTTTCAATTGGCAGGCTTTTATTTCAGGATTCGGCTTTTATCATTTTTTCAAAACCAAAACAAAATAGAAATAATTTAATTGTTACACTCGTTAATCCCCTTGACTCTGCGTTTACACCAGCAGCCACAATTACTCAATTTATATATGTGGGTAAAAAGACGGATTCAATAGAAGTAGCTTCGAATGTTTCAAATTATACTTTTAATAATAATGGCTCCTTGTATAAAACAACACTTCCTGAAGTAGTGGTGCAATCAAAAACAAAAAAGTTAAGTGAAGCTTTTGAGAAAGATAATGTTACCGGTTTTTTCTCAGGTGGCGATGCTATGGTGCTAGATGGATTAGAGTCGGACGAGATAGCGAATGCCCCTAGTTTGATTTCATATTTAACCACCAAGGTTGGTGGATTAATGCAAGAAACAAACGAAAACGGAATGCAGCAATTAAAATGGAGAAATCATCGTACAGAAATATATATTAATGAAATAAAGGCTGATGCAGAAATAGCTTTAGACATTAACCCTTCCGATATTGCTATAATCAAAATATTTCAACCTGGCGTACAAATCTCTTCAAGCAGCAACAATGGTGGCACGATTGCTATTTATACCAAAGTGGGGTCTTATAAAAAATCTGAAAACACGAATTATAGTTTTTACATAATGGGCTACACCGGAGAAGAAAGTGTTTGGAAAAAATAAATTCTTTGACAAATCTCTCAATATTCAAATTACTATCGGTTCTTCTTTAATATCTTTGACAAGAATAATTGTTACGTCAACTGGAAAGAAAATAAAAAACATGGCATTAAGCATTTATAATTCTTATACTCGAAAAAAAGAAATATTTGAATCTATTACCCCTGGCCATGTAGGTATGTATGTATGTGGTCCAACCGTAAGTGGAGAAAGCCACCTAGGTCATGCAAGGCCTTACATTACTTTTGATATTGTATATCGATACCTCGTGTATAAAAAATTTAAAGTGCGCTATGTCCGTAATATTACAGATGCCGGACATTTTGAAGAAGAAGGAAGAGAGGCAGAAGACAAAGTAAGCAAAAAGGCACAAGTAGAAAAGCTAGAGCCAATGGAGCTGGTTCAAAAATATACCAACTTATTTCATTGGGCAATGAAGCAGTTTAATTGCATTGAACCAAGCATAGAACCAACCGCAACCGGTCATATAGTAGAGCAAATTGGAATGATAGAAGATATTATTTCCAAAGGCTTTGCATATGTCATCAACGGATCTGTTTATTTTGATGTGAAAAAATATGCAGCAACTCATGATTACGGAAAGCTCAGTGGTCGTGTTATTGATGAACTCTTAGAGGCAAGTAATCGTGAGGACGTGTCACGTGATTTGGATAGGCAACAAGAAAAAAGAGATGCTGCTGATTTTGCATTATGGAAAGCTGCGCCACCTGAGCACATCATGCGCTGGAAAAGTCCTTGGGGTGAGGGTTTTCCTGGATGGCACATCGAATGCTCTGCTATGGCAACAAAATATTTAGGGGCTCATTTTGATATACATGGCGGCGGAATGGACTTATTATTTCCACACCATGAAAGTGAAATAGCTCAAAGTACTATTTGTAATCACGTATCTCCTGTGAACTATTGG
>CANICR010000132.1 GCA_947466405.1 Chitinophagaceae bacterium
AAACACTTGTTTATTAAACAAGTGTTTTTTTATGCTAATCTACTTTTTATATCAAGATTATTTTCTTTAGCTGTCTTTATTGCTAATTCATAGCCTGCATCTGCATGTCTAATTACACCCATGCCTGGATCGTTTCTTAACACCCTACTTAATCTTGCAGCGGCTTCATCTGTTCCATCAGCAACTATTACCATGCCAGCATGTATACTGTAACCCATTCCCACACCACCACCATGATGTAATGAAACCCAGCTTGCTCCACCAGCAGTATTAACAAGTGCATTTAATATAGGCCAATCAGCCACTGCATCACTTCCGTCAAGCATGGCTTCTGTTTCTCTATTCGGACTAGCTACTGAACCGGTATCCAAATGATCTCTTCCAATAACGATGGGGGCTTTTACTTTACCATTTTTTACTAATTCATTAAATGCCAATCCCGCTTTTTCTCTTTCCCCTTGACCAATCCAGCATATACGTGCAGGTAAACCTTGGAAAGCAATTTTTTCCTTGGCTAATTTCATCCATCGAATCATTCCTTCATTTTCGGGAAATAATTCCATCATTAACTTGTCTGTAACTTCTATATCTTCTGGATCTCCACTTAATGCAGCCCATCTGAAAGGGCCTTTACCCTCGCAAAACAATGGCCTAATATAAGCAGGTACAAATCCTGGGAAATCAAATGCATTTTCTAAGCCTCTTTCTTTAGCTCGTGCGCGAATATTATTTCCATAATCAAAAGTGATGGCTCCTCTTTTTTGTAATTCTAACATCAACTCTACATGCAATCGCATGCTTTCATAACTCATCTTGATGTATTCATCTGGATTAATTTCTCTAAGCTTATTAGCTTCTTCATTTGTTAAATGATGTGGTATATAGCCTATTAATGGATCATGAGCACTTGTTTGATCTGTTAAGGTATCTGGAATAATATTTCTTTCAATGAGTCTTTGAAGAAGTTTTACTGCATTGCATAAAACACCTATACTTATGGCCTTTCCTTCTTTTTTGTATTCAATAGCTTTATCAATAGCTAAATCTATGTCAATATATTTTTCATCTAAATATTTTGTTTCAATTCTTTTGTCAATTCTCCACTCTTCTACCTCTGCTACTAATGCAACCCCTTCATTCATGGTAATGGCTAAAGGTTGTGCACCACCCATTCCACCAAGACCTGCAGTTACATTTAATGTGCCTTTCAAAGTTCCTCCAAAATGAATGTTAGCAGCAGAACCATATGTTTCATAAGTGCCTTGAACAATTCCCTGGCTTCCAATATATATCCAACTTCCGGCAGTCATTTGCCCATACATCATCAACCCTTTTTTTTCTAATTCATCAAAATGTTTCCAATTAGCCCAATTGGGTACCAGTTGAGAGTTGCTGATTAAAACCCTCGGAGAGTCTTTGTGTGTTTTTAGAATACCTACCGGTTTTCCACTTTGAATTAATAAGGTTTCATCTTCTTCTAATACTTTTAGAGCTTTTATAATTAAATCTAAAGATTCAATATTTCTTGCTGCTTTTCCTCTACCACCGTATACAATTAATTCTTCTGGACGTTCAGCAACATTTGGATCTAAATTGTTTAGCAGCATTCTTAATGCAGCTTCTTGAATCCATCCTTTACAATTTAATGTTGTACCTGTTGGTGTTTTATATTTAGCATAATCATATGCTATTGAATTAGAGGACATAGTTAATGTTTATTTTTAATTATTATATTTTATAAGTTTGTATAAAATTAATTGACTGAATCATATCATTATGCATTATTCTATCTGAATCATTGAATGAAATGACTTTTCTAAAATCATTGATTATTTTTTCTAATTGTTCAGATGTTTTTAAGGGTCTTCTGAATTCCATGGCTTGGATGGCGGTAAGTAATTCTATGGCCAATACTTTTTCTACATTATCGATTACTCTTTTACATTTTACAGCGCCATTAGCACCCATACTAACATGATCTTCCTGATTAATACTTGATGGAATTGAATCAACACTGCTTGGTGTGCACAGTTGTTTATTTTCACTTACAATTCCAGCTGCGGTATATTGAGGTATCATGAATCCAGAATTTAGCCCTGGATTTTTTACTAAAAATGGTGGGAGATCTCTTAAACCGCTTATTAATTGATAGGTTCTTCTCTCGCTGATATTGGCAAGTTCACTCATTGCGATTGATAAGAAATCTAAGGTAAGTGCGAGTGGCTGGCCATGAAAATTTCCACCGCTGATAATTAAATCTTCTGCTGGAAAAATATTCGGATTGTCAGTTACAGAATTAATTTCTTTCATGAATACTGATAGAACATAATTAATCGTGTCTAAAGTAGCTCCATGAACCTGAGGGATACATCTAAAGGAATAAGGATCCTGGACTTGTGATTTTGTTTTGTTAGAAATTTCGCTTCCCTGTAATAATATTCTCATTTGTGAAGCAACATTAACTTGTCCGGCATGAGATCTTATTGCATGAATATTTTCATTGAATGGATATGTAACACAATCAAATCCTTCAAAACTGATAGCTGCAATAATATTTGCCCATTGCATTAATCTATCCGCTTTGGTTAAACAGAACATACCATAGGAACTCATAAATTGTGTTCCATTTATTAATGCCAGTCCTTCTTTACTTTGTAATGCAATTGGATCCCAATTATTTTGCTGTAAGGCTTCTGATGATGAAATCTTTACATCATTCATATATACTTCACCCAGGCCTAACAATGGAAGGCTTAAATGGCTTAAAGGGGCAAGATCGCCTGAAGCACCTAATGATCCTTGGGTATAAATGACTGGTAATATATTCTTATTGTACATTGCTACTAGACGTTCTACCGTTTTTGTTTGAACGCCAGAATGACCATAACTTAATGACTTTATTTTTAAGAGCAACATTAATTTCACTATCTCTTTTGGTACTTCATCTCCTAATCCACAAGCGTGAGATTTTATTAAATTTTCTTGGAGTACTTCTAATTGTTCTTTGTCAATTTTTACATTTTGTAAAAAACCGAAACCAGTATTTATACCATAATACAATGTGTCATTATCCGACATTTTCTTATCTAAATAATGTCTACAATTGTCAATCTTTTTTATTGACTCATCACTTAATTGTAATGTAGACTCAATAGTCATGTGCTTAAATTGATCAAATTCAATGTCGCTGTTGTTAATAATATATGGTTGCTTGCTCATTGTAAAAATTGCTGAAAGTTATTTTTTGATTGCCCAAATGTAAGAAAAGGATTCAGAAGATTTGTATTTTAAATGCTAGATTTATACTTCAAATTAGCATATGAGAAGCATAATTTTATTTTTCGGGATCACTTGTATAGTAAATGCAATAAATGCACAATCTGTGGTGCTATTAAATGCTGCTACAAAGTCTTCATTTAGGGGGTTGTCGGTAGTAAATAATAAAATCATTTGGGTAAGTGGCAGTAACGGCACCATAGGTAAAAGTCTTGATGGTGGAATTGTTTGGCAATGGTTTTTGGTGCCAGGCTATGAAAAAACTGATTTTAGAGATATTGAAGCTTTTGATGATAAAAATGCTGTAATAATGGGAATAGATAATCCTGCGGTACTTTTAAAAACAAATAACGGTGGAGAATCCTGGACCCTTGTTTTTCATGATACTACTAAAGGGATGTTTTTAGATGCAATGGATTTTTTTGATAAAAAACATGGAGTTGTGATTGGAGATCCTATTCAAAACAAATTTTTTAAAGCAATTACTAGTGACGGAGGAAATACATGGAAATCGGTTTTTTTTGATAATAGACCTTTGGCAGATAGTGCGGAAGCTTGTTTTGCTAGTAGCGGAACAAATATCAAGAAATTAAATAAACGCGAGGATGTTTTTATTTCCGGAGGACTTTCATCTAATTTATTTATTAAAAATAAAAAGATAAAAATACCGATTCTTCAAGGGACTGAAAGTGCCGGGTCTAATTCTGTTGCGTATAAAAACAATAAATATTTTATAATAGTTGGAGGAGATTTTACTAAGAAAAATGATTCGGTTGAAAATATTGCTATTACAAACAATTGCGGTAAATCTTGGATAAAATCAACCATCCCGCCTCATGGATATAGAAGCTGTATTGAACATATAGCAAACAAGCATTGGATTACTTGCGGATTAAATGGAGTTGATATATCCAAGGATGATGGGATTTCTTTTTCAAAAATAAGCGATATAGGTTTTCATGTATGCAAAAAAGCAAAGCATGGTGATGCAGTATTTTTTGCTGGTGGCGGAGGTAAAATTGGGAAATTGATTATTCATTAACCTCCAAAAAAAATCCCTGATATTTCTATCAGGGATGCCTATATAATTGTTGGGTTTGTATTAATTTAAACTTCTAAAGTCTACAGGAACGAGTTTGCTTACTCCTGCTTCTTGCATGGTAACTCCATAAATCACGTCAACAGCACTCATCGTCATTTTATTATGAGTTACAATAATAAATTGAGAGTTCTCGCTAAATTGCTTGATCATATTGGTGAATTTACCAACGTTGGCGTCATCTAATGGAGCATCAACCTCATCTAAAATACAGAACGGTGCAGGTTTTATTAAATAGATGGCAAAAAGTAATGCCGTGGCAGTGAGTGTTTTTTCTCCCCCACTTAATTGACCAATGCTGCTAGGTCTTTTACCTTTTGGTTTAGCGATAATGTCAATTCCTGTTTCTGCAAGATTTTCAGGATCTACTAAAATCATATCAGCAGTATCTTCATCCGTAAATAATGCTTTGAATACTTTTTGGAAATTCTCTCTTGTTTTATTGAAAGTTTCTAAGAATTGTTGATTGGCAGTAGCTTCAACTTCTTGAATTGTTTGCATCAAGCTGTCCTTAGCAGTAACCAAATCGTTTTTTTGTTCGAATATAAATTCATAGCGTTTTTTCATTTCGGTGTAAGCCT
>CANICR010000133.1 GCA_947466405.1 Chitinophagaceae bacterium
ACTTAAAAATATTTGCATCTATAACAATACATTCTACGAACCAGGAGCAATAGAGCTTGGTGGAGAAGGCGCTAATCCGCCAGACAATGTTTATTTTATCAATAATATATTTTATAAAAAATCAGACTCCTTATTTACTGATTATAATGTTAAGGTGAATTTCCAAAACAACATCTTTTTTGGAGGCACATCATTAGGATATAAATCTACTTCTATAGAATTCAAAAATGTTGATCCTCTTTTTTTAGAGAATAAAAATCATACATATTCATTATCAAATAATAGCCCTGCTATAGACAATGGGATGGAATTAATTCCAAACCTTATAGATAACCCTGAAGTTGATGATGACGCTTCTTTATTATTTGATATAAATAAGTCAAAAAGAAATAGAAAAAAAGACATTGGTTGCGAAGAATTTATAGCCACATCAAAAAATAATAACCCATTAAAAAAATCAGATGTGGGCCCATCTTATCTATCAAAATAATATAATAATATTTATGAAAAAAAATAACAAATCGTTTTTTACATTTTCAATATTTCTTTTAATAAGCGTGTGTTTTATAAATAAAACGTATTCCCAAAACAAACGTAAGCCCAATATTTTGTTTATAGCGGTAGATGATTTAAAACCCGAATTAGGTTGTTTTGGAAATAAATTAATTAAAACGCCCAATATAGATAAGTTGGCTAGCAAAGGTTCTTTATTTAAACAAAATTATTGTCAACAAGCAGTTTGCGGCCCAACAAGGGCTAGCATTATGACAGGTATGAGACCAGATTATACTAGGGTATGGGACTTGAAAACAAAAATGAGGGATATGAATCCAGATATTTTAAGTTTACCACAATATTTAATTTCTCAAGGATACACCACACAAGGAATTGGGAAAATATATGATGTACGTTGCGTAGATAAAGAATTAGATAAACCATCTTGGAGCGTACCATATTATAAAGTTGATAAAAGTTATTATTCAGTACAAACAGGATTGCCTGCCTTGAATTATTATCAAAATCCAGAAACAAAGAAATTAGCAGAAATATATTTAAAAGAAGCTACAGAAAAAGGATTAAAAGGTGAAGATGCGATCACTGAAGCTTTAAAAAAGCTAAAGCCATCCAATGAATGTGCAGATGTTCCAGATAACGCTTATACAGATGGAGCCAATGCCTTGGAAGCTTGTGATATTTTAAAAAAACTGAGTAAGTCTACCGATCCGTTTTTCTTTGCAGTAGGTTTTTCTAAGCCGCACTTACCATTTGTTTCCCCTAAAAAATATTGGGATTTATATAATAGAAACGATATGCCATTAGCCGTATATCAACAGCCTGCTAAAAACTCAGTTGATATTGCTTATCATAATTCGGGAGAACTACGTGCCTATACAGATATTATTTCTCCCATTCCTATTTCTGAAGATAGTGTAGGAATTACTTTATCTGTAGATAAACAAAAAGAAATGATACATGGATATTATGCTGCTGTTTCATATACGGATGCTCAAATTGGATTACTTCTAAAAACATTAGATTCTTTAGGGTTAGCTGATAATACTATCATTGTATTATGGGGTGATCATGGCTGGCATCTTGGTGATCATAATTTATGGTGTAAGCATACTGATTTTGAACAAGCAACTCATACTCCATTAATAATACATGCTCCCTGGATACCGCATTCAGTTATAAATTCTCCTACTGAATTTGTAGACATATTCCCTACACTATGTGATTTGGTAAATGCAAAAATACCTTCAACACTTGATGGCAAAAGTTTAACTGGAGTGATGAAAAATCCTACATTACCTTTTAAAGAATATGCAGTAAGTCAATATCCAAGAAGTGGCCCTACAGCTGAAACTGAAAGATTAGGATATGCAAGCGCAAAATATATGGGATATTCCATTCGTACCAAACAGTACAGATATACTATGTGGCTTAAAGATAAATTTAGAACTTATGATTCATTTGACGAATCAAAAATATATGGCACTGAATTGTATGATTACAAAAAAGATCCTAATGAAACAGTAAATGTTGTAAATGAGAAAAAGTATGCCGCCATTAGCAAACAACTTAAAAGTAAAATGATTTTATATTTCAATAATCAAGAAGAAAAACTAAAAAATAAAAAGTAATGATGAAAATTAGTTTTACAGGTCAGCTATTAATTCTTATAATTTTAACATCGTGTACTTATGGTAAAAGTCACATTGGAATTAAGAAGGATACTATTAAATATAATCAAGGTAAACTTTTATATGCTGATGATTTTGATAATAATACTGATCAATGGTTTGCCGAATTTGAAGTTCCCGAATATTCAAAAGTTTCTATAGAAAATAAAAAGCTTGATTTAATGGCCAAAAAAGGGGCTACGATATGGTTTAAGCAAAAACTTTCTGGTAATTATATTGTTACTTATGATGAGGTTGTCGTTAATGAAGGCGGAATAAATGATCGTATTTCTGATATGAATGTTTTTTGGATGGCAACAAATCCTGCTGGAGGATTTTTTAATTTAGATGGAAAATTCCCATCTTATGATTTGCTTCATTTGTATTATGCAGGAATTGGAGGCAATAATAATGGAACAACTCGATTCAGAAAATACACAGGTGTATTAGCTGATAAGGCAGTTATAAAAGAATATACAAATAGTAGTCATTTATTAGAAGGGAATAAATTATACAAAATAAAAATTATAGTAAATAATGGAAGATCCTTGTTGTATGTGAATGATGAATTATATTTTGATTACACAGATCCTAATCCATATGTAGAGGGTTATTTTGGTTTTAGAACTACAAGAACACATCAACGTTTCGATAATTTTAGAATTTATGAAATAAAGAATAAATAAAAAATGAAGTCTATTGCAGGTGCTTTAATTAGTTTTCTCTTTTTATTTACATTTTCTTGTAATAACAAAAAAGAGAATAGTACTACATCTTTACATAATAAAGAAGGCCATACATGCATGTCTGTCCCTCATAGATTTGTTAATCATGATAGTATTGAAGTAATTTCTGACACCAACATGAATACAAATGGAATGATTTTAATTCCTGGTGGAACATTTAAAATGGGTGGTGATAATAATCAGGCAAGTGAGGATGAATATCCAAAACATACAGTTAAAGTAGATGCATTTTTTATGGATGAAACTGAAGTGACCAATGCTCAGTTTAAAAAATTCATTGACGCTACAGGATATGTTACAACTGCTGAAAAAAAACCAGATTGGGAAGAACTTAAAAAAACAGTTCCTCCAGGAACGCCAAAACCTTCAGAGGAATTGTTAGTGGCTTCTTCATTGGTTTTTAAACAATCTTCCACACCAATTAGCTTAAATGATTGTACACAATGGTGGTCATGGGTAGCGGGAGCAGATTGGAAACATCCAGCAGGCCCCAAAAGCAATTTGAAAGGAAAAGATAATTATCCTGTGGTTCAAGTTAGTTGGTTTGATGCTATGGCTTATTGTAAATGGGCAGGAAAGAGACTTCCTACTGAAGCAGAATGGGAATGGGCTGCAAGAGGTGGGTTAGAAAATAATATTTATCCTTGGGGTAATGAAGGGATTAATGCTGGCAAAGCTAAAGCTAACTCTTGGGAAGGTGATTTTCCTTATTATAATCAACAAAAAGATGGCTTTATAAAATCAGCACCAGTAAAATCATTTATGCCTAATCGTTATGCTTTATACGATATGGCAGGAAATGTGTGGGAATGGTGTCATGATTTGTATGATGCTACATACTATGAATCTTTAGCAGGTAAAATATCTGTTAACCCACAAGGATCAAAAAAAAGTTTTGATCCAGAAGAGCCAAACGTATTTAAAAGAGTATTGAGAGGTGGTAGTTTTCTTTGTAATGATAAATATTGTAGCGGATATAGAAATGCTAGAAGAATGAAAAGTAGTCCAGATACAGGATTAGAACACACTGGATTTAGATGCGTAAAAGATGTTTCAAAAAAATAATAACCAATAAATAAATAAAACAATGAGCAAAAAAGTAGTTACAATGGGAGAAATCATGTTAAGATTATCTACTCCAGATTTTAAGAGATTTGTACAAGCTGACACATTTGATGTTACATATGGTGGGGGTGAAGCGAATGTAGCAGCTGCGTTATGTAATTATGGTTTAAACGGAACCTTTGTTACCAAAGTTCCCAATAATCCAATTGGCCAATCGGCAATAAATCATCTACGCAGATATGGGGTAGATACACAACACATTGCTAAAGGTGGTGAAAGATTGGGTATTTATTTTTTAGAAACAGGTGCTTCTATGAGGGCTTCACAAGTGGTATATGATAGAGCTGGTGCATCAATAGCGGATGTTGATCCTGCTGAATTTGATTTTGATAAAATATTTGATGGGGCTGATTGGTTTCATACAACAGGTATCACACCAGCATTAAGTGACAAAGCTGCTTCACTAACAGAATATGCACTTAAGGCCGCTAAAGAAAGAGGAATCACTACTAGTATTGATTTGAATTATAGAAAAAAATTATGGAGTAAAGAAAAAGCAAGAGAAGTGATGACGAAGCTTTGTAAGTATGTAGATGTATGCATTGGCAATGAAGAAGATGCAGATACTACACTTGGGTTCAAAGCTAAAAATACAGATGTTACAAAAGGCGAATTAAATTTAGATGGATTTAAAGATGTTTTTATGCAGATGAAAGAGAAATTTGGCTTTAAGTTTATCGCGTCTTCTTTAAGAGAAAGTCATAGTGCAAGTGACAATGGCTGGAGTGCTTTGGTTTATGATGGTAGCAATTTTCATCATACTAAACAATACAATGTAAGAATTGTTGATCGCGTTGGAAGTGGAGATAGTTTTGCTAGTGGATTGATTTATGGATTAGTTACAGGTATGCCTATGAACGA
>CANICR010000134.1 GCA_947466405.1 Chitinophagaceae bacterium
AGTTATTCTCAAACCATATGAAGTAATTATATCTAGCAAACTTTTAACAAAATAGTTGCCATTATGGGTAAACGGCAATTATTTCATCACTTACTTGTATAACACCATTGGTTGGCCATCTTGGTTTCGACATGTCTGGAAGTGCTTGATATAAACTATCTAAATGTAGATTCTCTTCTGGAGTTGTTCTATTAAACTTTTCACCTGATACGTATTGTAATAGCTCATACTTTGACCAACTAGCACAAAAAGCCGACATATTCATATCGCCAATAATTGTTTTAATATTCCCCATTTGGTTAGACCAGCAATTGGCACTTTGATTTATATAAATCCTCTTTTCATTATAATTTTTTATTTTCTCTACTTCATTTACGATTCGGAGTGCTTTATTTCTATCTAGTTGATTAAGGTACTTTTGTTCATTGGCAACATTGTGATTAATACTAATAAAGGAAAATATTAGTATACAAAGTAAAGAGGTAACGATTATTATTACCTGCCTATTTGCTGAGAATTTATATAATAAAATAAATACCGCCATAAGGAAGAAACCAAACCCGGAAAACATTCTAGGCATAAGCCACAATTCCTTTAAAAAAGAAGAAGCTAAAGCACTGGAAAACAAAGCGAATATCAATAAGGCTATAGTAATAAAAATGGCAATAATTTTTACATGTAGCTTAACTAATTTGAATCTTAAAATAGCAAGCCCAATTGTTAAAATAACAGAAAGCAAAGAAATAAGGATTACTAGCTTTGTCATATGTGGAATTAAAAAATAATCGCCTTCCGATAAAATCCTGATATAATATTTTATTAGAAAATTTAATCTTTCGGGAACTTCGTTAAAATTAATAAAAGTAGCTCTTGAGGTTATATTAAGCTTAAGGGCAGTCAACAAAATTTTATTAACTATAAGATAAAAAATAAAAGCAAAAACAATGGCTGCTATTTTAACAAAATACTCATTATCAATAAAATATTTTAGATTAAACTTATCTTTTTTTTGAATATCATTTATTAGTTTTAAAATTATTCCAGTGAATGTCAATACAAGAAGTATATTTATGAAACTTTGATAAGTAGCAAGGGTAAACATTATTAAGATTGATCCAATCAGAAATTTAAAATTAAATTTCTTAATCAAAAACCAACCTCCTATAGCAAATAGATAAACAAAAGAAAATCCCAAATTAACAACTGCAATTTTAAATGTCAGTAATTCAGTAGTAGAAATATGAATAAAGCACAGCGAAATTATTAAAGGGGTTTGCCATTTTTTAAAATCAAGTTCAAACTGTTCAACCAATAAGCATGATATTATAATCCACTGCGTTATAAGAAATACAAAAGCTAGAATGATTGCGGAAAATCCGCTGACTCCAGAAAACTTACCAATCAAATTCACTAAAAAGGTTCCAAACCATCTACCGCTTTCAATTGAACTTTCCACTAATTGACCAGTTTCGGTTTTATAAAAGAAAAGAAAATAGTCGTCAATTGAAAAAGAGTTGACATTAATGAAGGGAAAAAATGTTATTGCAATTATTGAGATTAAAAGCAAAATGAAAAATTTACTTGGGATACCTTTTATCAACTTCATTTACATTTTTGTTTAATATTGCGAAATAGCATATCCTAATAAATATACTACTTATTTTACATTTACGTAATTTTTGATGTATTTTTGATGTATATAATTCATAGTCAATTTTTATACAAAACAATAACACCTAATTTTATTTCCACATTCATATTTAATTAATGAAACTATCTATAGTTAGCCCTGTTTATAAGGCTGAGAAAATGATTGATGAACTAGTGTCTCGCATTTCAAAAGTAGCAGAGCAGATAACATCTGAATACGAAATTATTTTGGTGGAAGATTTTAGTCCTGACAACTCTTGGTTAAAAATAGAAGAAAATGCAATCAAGAATCCTCATGTAAAAGGCATAAAGCTAAGCCGTAATTTTGGACAACATCACGCGATAACTGCTGGTCTTGATTTATGCAAAGGCGATTGGGTTATAGTCATGGATTGCGATTTGCAAGATTGTCCAGAAGAAATAGGTTCTCTCTACAATAAAGCTATGGAAGGATATGATATCGTTTTTGCTCGCAGGGCAAATCGAAAGGATAGCTTTATGAAAAAGCAAATGTCTAAATTTTTTTACAAGCTATTTAGCTATCTCTCCGGAGTACCTCAAGATGGAAAAATTGCAAACTTTGGTATTTATAGTAAAAAAGTAATCAACGCTATTAATAGTATGCGCGAGCCTATGCGAGCCTTCTCACCGATGGCACGCTGGGTTGGTTTTACTAAGATAGCAATAGATGTAAAGCATAATGAAAGGCATGAAGGCAAATCTTCTTATAATTTTAGTCGTTTAATAAATCTAGCATTAGACATCGCTTTAGCATATTCAGATAAACCTTTGCGGATGGTTATAAAAGTTGGTTTTATTATAAGCAGTTTGTCAATACTATACGCTTTTTATAATTTATACTTGTATTACATAGGAGTTATAAACGTTAGTGGCTTCACAAGTCTGATAGTTTCCATATGGTTTCTAAGTGGTTTAATTATTTTCATATTAGGTATTATTGGATTGTACATTGGCAAAACTTTTGAAAGCGCAAAAAATAGACCTCTTTATCTAATTGATAAAAAAACTTTTTAATGGATATTTCAACATTAGAATGGGATTCTGCATTTTTTGATTATTCTGTAGGAAAAATCCTCATTAAGCCGGAAGATATATTAAATAAAGATTTTTTATACCAATCTGTACATAAGCTTATTTATATTTTTAGTGATAATTTGTTAACTACAGAACAAATAAATAATCTTCCTATAGCTTTAGTTGATACTAAAATAATGTTGAGAAAAGTAGCAAATAAAGACATTTCAATTCCAGATGAAATTATCAGATTGACTAGACTTAGTGATGAATTATTATACCTCACATACCAAAGTGGCCACTTTTCAAGATTTAAATTAGATTCTAATTTTATTCATAATGAATTTGAGCGCATGTATTCTTCATGGATTAGCAAATCAATAAATACATCTGAAGAGAGCGTTTTTGGCTATATAATTAATAATAAATTAGCTGGCTTCATTTCGGTAAGTACACATAATCAAGATGCTTCTATTGGATTAATTGCTGTTGATGAAAAGTATCGGGGGAACAATATCGGAAAGCATTTATTAACAATGGCCGACGTTTATTCTAAAAAAAATAAATTAAAAAACATTACAGTAAATACACAAGAAAGTAATGATGGGGCTATGAGATTTTACTTAAGCAATGGCTTTTCTGTTTTAAATAAAACATATATTTACCATTTATGGAAATAACCCAAAATATACCTTTTAATAAACCATATTTAACTGGAAAAGAAACTAACTACATTAAAGATGCTGTTTCTACAGGGAAAATATCAGGCAATGGCAAATACACTAAATTGTGCCAAGATTACTTTGAAAATAAATATAATTTTAAGAAATGCCTTCTAACTACATCATGCACGGATGCATTAGAGATGGCCGCCATACTCGCTGAAATTAAAGAAGGAGATGAAGTAATTGCTCCTAGTTTCACTTTTGTTTCTACTGCCATCGCTTTTATCAGGCAAGGTGCTAATATTATTTTCGCAGATTCCTATCCGAATAATCCCAACATAGATGCTTCCAAAATAGAAGCATTAATTACAACAAAAACAAAAGCCATTGTTCCTGTTCATTATGCGGGTATTGCATGCGATATGGATAAAATAATGGAGCTGGCAAACAAGTATAATCTATTGGTAATTGAGGATGCAGCGCAAGCAATCGATAGTTTTTATATTAGTAAAGATGGAACAAAGCGAGCATTAGGAAGTATTGGACATATGGCAGCTTTTTCATTTCATGAAACCAAAAACGTAATTTCTGGAGAGGGGGGAATGCTAGTTGTTAATGATAATAAATTTGAAAAACGATCAGAAATCATCTGGGAAAAGGGTACTAATAGAGCTGAGTTTTTTAGAGGAGAAGTAAACAAATATGGATGGGTTGATACTGGTTCTTCTTTTCTTCCTTCTGATATTATTGCTGCATTTCTTTTCGCACAATTGGAAAACTTAGAAGATATTCAAGCGAAGCGTGCTCAACATTGGAACTATTACCACAAATTACTTTTGCCTTTGCATGAAAATGGTACTATTTCATTACCTAATATTAATGATTACGCAAGTAACAATGCTCATATGTTTTATATTGTGTGCAATAATCTAGAAGAACGTCAAGCTTTAATTGAAAAATTAAAAGCCAATCAGGTTTTAGCTGTATTTCATTATTTGTCCTTACACAAATCCACATTTTATCAGAAGAGGTATTATGGAGAAACTTTATCCAATAGTGATCATTTTAGCGATTCTCTTTTACGATTACCTTTGTTTTATGAACTAACCGAAGAAAATGTAGCATTTATTACCAATATTATTATTGAGTTTTATAAAAAATAATTAAGTGCTTATTAATTATAATTCTATTAAAAAAATTCAATATTGGAAGTCGAAACTTCATTAATTTTTATCAAAAATCAATGTTTGACTATAACCTTTTGAATATGGCTATTTTGCTTGTCTGTTATTTTTAGAATGTAAGTGCCATTCGCAAACAAAGAAGTATTTATTTCAAAATGACTTGAATGCATTTTATAAAATCCAATGTGCTCTCCTAATAAATTAGACATGTCTATTTTGGCTTCTCCGCCAACTATTTCGTTTGAAGAAATGTTGATGATGTTTTTACTTGGATTAGGATATATTATATAATTATTTTCGGAGAACCCC
>CANICR010000135.1 GCA_947466405.1 Chitinophagaceae bacterium
ATCCTTACATTCAGCATGTGATAAAGAAGCAATCAGACTCATCAATGAATATAAAAACTGGAAATATCTTAACAACAAAAGAACTAAATTAATTCTATCCTTTTAAATCTGCATTACCAAAAGATAGTGGTAATAATAGTCCGGCATTTTCAATAATAAAAACTTTTCCATTCATTCCACTTAATATAAGCCGCATGGGTTGCTTAGTTCTTTCTTCATATTCGTGTAAGCTTTGTCTACACATGCCACAAGGAGATACTGGCTTATCACTTACTCCTTTTAAATTGTGATACGCAATAGCCATGGTTGAAACTGGCACATTGGGATGCAGCATTGCCGCTGAAGCTAATAATACTCTTTCTGCGCAAATCCCAACTGGATATGAAGCGTTTTCCTGATTAGTCCCACTCACCATTTCTCCATTGGATAATTTTGCAACAGCACCTACTAAAAATTCGCTATATGGGGCGTAAGCTTTTTCAGTAACCTTTCTTGCTGATAATAACAATTCCTTATCAGCAGTAGCTAATTGATCAATTGAATCGAACACTTCAAATTCAAAATGTACAGATGATTTTACCATAATTTTTATTTAGATAAAAAATCCTCTTGCGTTTAAAACAAGAGGAGATTTGTAAGTTAGTATTTTTATTTAATAAACCTGATTTATTTAATAATATTAAACAATCTTTTCCATCGAGGACCGCCCTCCCAACTAAACCAAATCATTGAAGCTTTTCCTACAACATGATCTTCCGGAACAAAACCCCAGTAACGACTATCGAGAGAATTATGTCGATTATCCCCCATCATCCAGAAATAATTCATCTTGAATGTATAGGTAGTTGACTCTTTACCATTAATGAAAACTATTCCATCTTTTTGCACTAATTTATTTCCTTCATATACACTGATACAACGACCATATCGTATAAGATTATCCGAAGTCAAACTAATAGTAGCACCTT
Organism: Chitinophagaceae bacterium; assembly: GCA_947466405.1. GTDB lineage: Bacteria > Bacteroidota > Bacteroidia > Chitinophagales > Chitinophagaceae > Ferruginibacter. Next base: position 969 of record CANICR010000135.1, read on the forward strand.
TCTGTGGGATTACTATAGGCCCATAATTATCAGCTGACCAATTGCAAATGGTATCATAATAAGGAAACAATTGCTCGTCTGGCTCCATGATGAAATCTGACAACTTGTACCCAGGGGGAAGCCTTAAAGATACCTTTTCTTCATTAGTGATATTCACCAATTGCATATTAGGAACCCCCATTTCTCTAACATCTCCGATATTTTCTCCTTCATGAATTTTAATACCCATTTCTTTTAACTGATCCTGATCTAAATAAACGTTAGGAGGTGTTTCTAGTTTATAATATCTTTCAGAAGCAGGAAAGAAGTTCTGCGGTTTACCATTTATAAAAACTTTCCCATTAACAACCTTCAACTCATCTCCACCAACAGCAACGCAACGTTTAATAAAATTCTCTCTTTTATCTACAGGTCTTGTGATGATGATATCTGAGAAATTTTGCCATACCTGCTCCCTTCCTAATTGCCTAACTGCTTCATAATAAGTTGTTCTACTACCAAATCTTTCTTCATCATTAATCAATGTATCGTTTACAGGAAAATTAAAAACCACAATATCATTTCGTTTTACTGGACTTGCAAACCATCTTGTATAAGGTAATTTAATCCACTCAACATATGATTTTGAATTCGTAATGGGCATTGTATGATGAACAAAAGGCATAGCTAATGGAGTATTAGGAATTCTTGGCCCATAACTAAACTTACTTACAAAAAGGAAATCATTAACCAACAATGTTTTTTCCATGGAAGGGGTTGGAATTGTATATGCTTCAAAAATAAAAGTACGAATGATACTTGCAGCAACTATAGCGAAGAAAGCGGCATCTACCCATTCACGCACCGCAGATTTTTTATAATTATCAACTACCATTTTACCAGCAAATTTTTCGTTTGAAGAAAAACCTAAGTAAGGAAAATAGATAAAAGGAAAAACAACTGTAGCCGCATGATGGAAAAAGCCAAACCTACCGAAAAATTCTACAAATTTTATAGTAACCCAAATGGTAATAAATTGTCCGGCTATTGGAATCAATTGGGCAAAAAACCAAACTTTATTAAGTCCCATTTTTTGAACCATGCACCAGGTGTTATAAAATGGGATAAAGGCCTTCCAAGATTCGATGCCTGCTTTTTTAAACATCCCAAATAATCCTATGTGCCAAAGAATAGTACAAATGATAAATAAAAATAAACCCATAATAATTTTCAATTTAAGTTCTCAAAATTAAGGTTGAATTTCTTAATAATGTCAAGTATTTAACTTTTATTTAAATTGAAGGGTGTTTTTAACATATGATATACTTATGGCTCTATTAAACCCCGTTAAGATGATATGTAGGCACAACGAAATTCAAAACATCTTTCAAGGTTATTTGCTTTTCGGAAAGTACAAATAAACGCTCCATTATATTTCTAAGTTCTCGAATATTGCCTGACCAATGATAATCCTGTAATGCATGAATAGCTTCAGGATGAATAGGTTTCATTGGCTGACTATACTCTTCCGAAAGTTCTTTTAAAAAATGATTGATTAATAAAGGAATGTCTTCAATTCGTTGATTTAATGTGGGTACATAAATAAGAATCACACTTATTCTATGGTATAAATCTAACCGAAAATTATTTTTCTTAATTTCAAATAGTAAATCTTTGTTGGTAGCGGTTACCAATCTTACATTTATTGAAATTGCTCGATCAGCACCAACCCTGGAAATCTTTCCATCTTCTAAAACTCTTAAAACTTTAGCCTGAGCTGACAAGCTCATATCGCCTATTTCGTCTAGAAATAAAGTACCTCCATCTGCTTGTTCAAACTTTCCAATGTGCTGCCTCACTGCAGAAGTAAAAGAACCTTTTTCATGTCCAAATAATTCGCTTTCTATTAATTCATTTGGGATTGCTGCACAATTCACTTCAACAATGGGCTTATTCTTGCGTTCACTTTTTTCATGTATCCATCTTGCTACCAATTCTTTTCCAACACCATTTTCACCAGTAATAAGTATTCGAGCATCAGTATTAGCAACCTTTTCAATAATTTTTTTAATGTTTTTTATGGATGAACTTTCGCCAACAATTTCTTGAATTTTATTTTTCTTTATTTTATTTACTACTTTTTTTTCGGGAAAATTATTCAACATAATAGCATTTCTTACAGCAATTAATAATTTATTTAATTCAAGTGGTTTCGTGAAATAATCATAAGCCCCTCTTTTAATGGCATCTACGATAATTTCACTTTCGATGAGTTCGCTAATTATAATGACTGGGAGATTTGAATATTTTTCAATTATTTTGTCTAAAATATTGGAAGTGTATACTTTTACTGAATCTATTGTTACAATTAAAAGATTATATTTTTTTTCATTCAATTTCGCCAAAGCCTCATTTATATTGGTCAACTGGCCTACATGATAATTTTCTAGCAATAAAATTTCAGACAAATATTTACTAAAAGAAACATCATCTTCAATTATTAAAATATTTACTACTTTTTCTGACACAAATAAACATGGCGCGTTTATGAAGCACTATTAAAATTAACCTAAGCAAGATTGATTTAACTAGTTGATATCATGACAGAAATCTTATCTGTATAGAATATGCAATAGAATTATTGTTTTAAATTTTATACTACATTTGCAGTCGAATTTTCGGGACGTAGCGCAGCCCGGTAGCGCACACGTCTGGGGGGCGTGTGGTCGCTGGTTCAAATCCAGTCGTCCCGACAAACAGGAAAAAACCTCGGCAATTTGCCGGGGTTTTGCATTTATGAGCATGGGAAGCTTGCTTTCCAATGCGAAAGGGTGCAAAACCAACAGTGAGCGCAGCGAACAAGGTTTTTTCTGTATTTGGCCACCCCCATTTTGGATGCCCGAGCGAAGCGAAGAAAATCCAGTCGTCCCGACAATGTTGTTTTCTAGAATAATAATTGTTTTAGAAAATAATACTTAAACTGAATGCCGACTGTAATGGTCGGCATTTTATATTTTATAAATTTCTCTATTTCATAAGAATATATTTTGATTCAGGTAATAAATATATTACTTTTGGAAAGTGAAATCAAATGAATTAATCAGATTGCTGCAAAAAGATGGATGGATTGTAATCAGGCAAAGCGGCAGTCACATGATTATGCAACACCCTACTAAAAAAGGACAAATCGTTTGTCCTAATCATGGTAGTCATGAGATAGGAAAAGGATTGGAGAAAAAAATTAAGAAAGACGCAGGAATCTAAAAAAATAATCAGTATGAAAATAGAAATGATTGTAGAAAGAACAAAAACCGGATATTCTGCTTACTCAGAAAAGTATCCTGTTTTTACTGTTGGCAAATCTTTGCAAGAGCTTAAAGTAAATATGCTGGAAGCAATAAATCTTCACTTTGAAGCAAAAGAAAAAATATTCACTGAAGCTGATTTAAAAATCACTTTAGATTTACCACAATTTTTTGAATTCTATAAAGTCATCAATGCGAAAGCGCTTTCTGAAAGAATTGGAATGAACCAAAGTTTATTGGCTCAATATATAAAAGGAATCAAAAAGCCTTCATCAAATCAAACTTTAAAAATTCTTCACGGTGTACAACAAATTGGAAATGAATTGGCCGCTATACGTTTTTTGTTGTAGGAAAAATTTTGGAAAATAAAACTGCATTTAAATCCGCTAAATAATTCGAACTCCCGGTAATCATCCCGACAATTCAAGCTCACATTGTAAAATGTGAGCTTTTTTTATTTAAATCAAACTCTCTTTTTACTAATTTAAACGTCTTATTTTTATCGCATTTAATAAAGTATTTCCTTTTTCTTTTTCAAACGATATTGTCAAGCCCTTTAGCTCTTTTGCAGTAACAACA
>CANICR010000136.1 GCA_947466405.1 Chitinophagaceae bacterium
AAAATCTAGTAAAAGTATACACTATTCTCATAGCTGCATCTACATTTCAAATAAGTTGTAATGGTGGTTCTGAGACTAAATCAGATTCAAATAAAGAATTCGATACTTCAAAAAATGTAATGAAATCAAAGGATACGATGGAGAGTGCTAGTTCAACCCCAGTTAAAGACCCACTTATAAAACTATTAGAAGAACTTAAAAAAATGCCAACAGGAGAGAATTATAAAGTTAACGGAGAACTTAAAACAGGCACTTTAAGATATAAGTCAATGGGTTTTGGAGATTTGTTGCATTTATTTTTTGTAGACAATAACAATAAAGAGTATGAATTTAATGGGAATACAACTGAGGTTGAATTGTTTAAAGAAGCAGTAAATCAAAGTGATGAAAATGGGGGCTACGAAGCCAATAAAAAATATTTAAATAAAACCTTTAGGGTGGTATGGCGTACGATACAATTAAAGCATAAACCACAAGACGAAATAGAAATGTATTATGAAAAATATGATGAAATCATTTATTTAAAACAACTTGATTAATTTTATTTAAAAATCTAAAAAGTCTCAACGAAACACTTTCTAAAATTAAACCATTTTTAGTCCACTTTCTGCTGATGATTTACAACAAGCTCCGCATTTAGTAGAGTATCAGAAATTAAATCCCCTATAAATGAGCAATAAGCCAAAAAGTAAATTCGCTAAATTCTGGAAAAAGTTAGGCCCAGGGCTTATTACCGGATCAAGTGATGACGACCCATCTGGTATTGCTACCTATTCGCAGGCTGGCGCGGCTTTTGGACTATCTACTTTATGGGCAATACTTATTTCATTTCCTTTGATGGCTGGTATTCAGGAAATGTGCGCAAGAATTGGAATGGTTACAACAAAAGGGTTAACAGGAACCTTGAAGTCATTTTATCCTAAGCCAATTCTTTTTTTAATGTTATTATTCAGTTGCCCGGCAATAATTATGAACATAGGAGCCGATATTGCTGGCATGGGAGCCGTGGGTAATTTGTTGTTTCCAAGTATTGACGCTTCTTATTTTAGTGTATTATTTACCGTTATACTACTTATTAGTATAATTTATTTCCCCTATTTAAAAATAGCAGCTATTCTAAAGTATTTATGCATTGTGTTATTGGTATATCTTATTGTGCCATTTTTATTTAAGCAAGATTGGATGGCTGTAATGAAATCCACATTTATTCCAACTATAAAATTTGATAAAAACTTTATAGGAATGATCGTTGCCATATTAGGCACCACCATTTCTCCCTATTTGTTTTTTTGGCAGGCGACAATGGAAGTAGAAGAAATGAAGCATATGAAAAAACATACCATGGTTAACAAAAAATTAATTCATGATATGAAACAAGATGTTGATTTTGGAATGGGTTTTTCAGGTGTTGTAGCATGGTTTATTATTTTAACTACCGGAACAGTATTGTTTAACGCAGGAATACATGAGATAAATACAGTAGAACAAGCCGCTCAAGCATTACGGCCAATAGCTGGCGTATTTTCTTATTTACTTTTTGCCATAGGAATCATTGGAACAGGGTTTATCGCTATCCCTGTTTTAAGCGGATCTTTATCATATATATTTTGTGAAACATTTGGATGGAAAGAAGGGTTGGATAATAAATTTCATGAAGCTAAGCCATTTTATATTATTATCGCCATTTCATTGTTAATAGGACTTTCTTTAAATTATATTGGAATAAGTCCAATTAAAGCATTGTTATATTCTGCAATTCTATATGGTATGACGGCTCCCATATTAATTGCAATTATTCTGCACATTTGTAATAATAAAAAAGTAATGGGTAATTATACTAACGGAAAAAAATCTAATATTATAGGATTTGCTACTTTAGTTATTATGTTAATTACAACAATAGCTTTAATTTATCTGCAATGGAGTTGATTAATAATAAAATAGGTTACCAAACATTCTTGGGACAAGAATCGCCATATTTATTTCCGAAAATAATTCCAATTAAAAGTTCATTTGTATTGCCGGTATAATTCTTTAGCCTACTAGTAGTGGCTACTTCATAAGAATAACTCAAATTGAAAGCATTAGCGACATTAATACCGAGATAGGAAGAATATCCTGCAATCAAATTTGAAAATCGATATCCAGCTCCAATCCATAAGATATCTCTGTATTGTATTTTTGTATTCAGATGAAGGCCTGAAAGTTGTGATTCCCAATATTGATACATGAAGGAGGGAATAATATTAAAATCATCAGCAAAATTAATTCGATAGCCGCCAGTTATAAAGTAATTTGGAGTAAAGGACGATCCGTAATTAGCATTGGAAACAAATCGTTGTTTATCTGGGATTATATTTAAAATCGAAACTCCTGCGAAGTAACGTGGTGAATACAGCCATAATCCGGCTCCAATTTCCGGACGTATTTTTTTTAATTCGCTATTGGAATAACCAACCACGGGGTCATTTGGATCTAGCTCGCCAAAATTAATTTTAGTACGATCGATATTAACACTAGACATACCCACACTTAATCCAGCGGCAAGGCTTGTATTTATAGATAAAGGAGTATGATATGCGTAAGTTCCACTAATTGACCAGCGATTAATATATCCAGCTAAATCATTTATTAGTGTCATGCCAATTCCATGGTGAGGATCTGGAGCTGTGTATTCTTTCCAATATTCTTTGCCTCTTGGATTGATGCCTTTTATATCATAAGAGTTAATACTTGTTCTTGTATCTGATTTTCCTATTGGAGAATGAATCGTGAAATATTGTGTAGTTGGAGCACCGTCTATACCAGCCCATTGATCTTTGTAAGATAATTTAACATCAGTATAGTTTTCAATGCCGCTAAGTGCCGGATTTAAAATATAATTATTGAGAATATACTGCGTATAATAAGGCTTAGCTTGTCCTATAGAATGAGCATGTATGTGTAGACTTACTATAACAAAAAATATATAATTGAGTTTCATTTTTAATCGCGTTTCCTCCTTAATTAAAAGGCGTTAAAAATATCATTTCATAATGGTTATATAACCTGTAATTGGCTTTCTGCCTTCTCCGGGCTCAATAATATAATAATACGTATCACTCGGTAAAGGCTTTCCTGCTTTTGTTCCATCCCATGGTTTATAATATCCATCAGTTTGATATATCAATTGACCAGTTCTTGTAAACACTTGAATTTTTGCATAGGGATAAATATAAAGATTCCCTATTTGCCAAGTATCATTAATGCCATCATTATTTGGAGAGAAGGTATTTGGAATTTTTAGCATTTTTAATGAAATCACATTTACTTCATCTGTTGAAACACAACCTCCTTCACCCGTTACAGTTAGTATATAAGTTATATCTTCTTTAGGCATACAATAAGGGTTCAATATAGATGTACTGCTTAAATAAGTGCTACTTGTCCAGTTATATATGAGCGATGTTCCCAAAGCAGTAGCCTGCAATGGAGCTCCGATTTCTTCAATTATTCTTAAATCAGGACCAGCACTTATTTTTGGTAAAGGATACACGAGTAAAGGATGTATTGCTGTATCGCTATAACAGCCATAATCATTAATAATAAAAAGACTGATATTGTAATTACCTGAATCAGTATAGGTATGAGCCGGATTCTGAGAACTAGAAATATTTGTATCATCAAAATTCCAATGCCAAGAATTAATATTGCCATTTAGTGTCTTACTTGAATCTGTAAGTTGTATAGTTTCTCCTAAGCAAATATGTTGCTTATCTATGGAAAAATAGGCTTTTGGTTGTGGATATATTTTGTCAATAGTAATGGTAGTATCGTCAGAGCAACCCACATTACTGGTAACTTTCATATACACTTGATATGCCCCCAGTTGATGGTAAGTATGTGAGGGGCTTCCCAGTGTAGATGTATTGGCTGTTCCGCTGATCGGGTCATTGAAATTCCATAAAAAAGTAAATAAATTTTGTGTACTGTCTGCAATAAAAGAATTGCTTGTAAAGAAAACAGTAGCGTTGGGTAAACACGCTGTATCAGAATGAATGAAGTTAGCTATTGGAATTGGGCTGATTAATACATTTTTGCTTTTTTCAAGACTAGTGCATCCTGCATTACTGATTACCGTTAGTTTGACATTGTATTTTTTTGCAATAGTATAAATATGCGTAAAAGGGCTGTTGCTGGTTGTTGTGAATAAGGCCGAACCATCATCAAAATCCCAAATCCATTTCACAACATTTCCTAGAGGAATAGTTGATGAATCTGTAAAGGTTATAGCAGTGCCCTTGCAAACGGGTTGTGTAAAACCAAAATTGGCTATGGGAGGAGCGTAAATATTAATTTGTTGATAAACAGTATCAATACATCCTGCAGTAGATGTATACATGCAGGTGATGGTGTCAATTCCAGGGCCTGGTATTAAAGTGTTAAGATAGTTTCCGGCAGATAATCCTATACCATAGTAGTTAAAAGAGCCTGGTAACCCCGATAATTCAGTAGCAAGGGTAATCGGGAATGGATTGATATATAAACAGGTATCCATAATTGGTTTGAAACTAAGATCTGGAGATGCATGAATTGTAATCGGCTTATCGAAATCATCAATACATACGGTAGAAGCTCCGGTATGCGCAATGAGTTTTACCTGATAGGGCATTGTTGCTGGCGAATGAAAATCAGGATAGATATGATTATATATTTTTCCATAGTAAGGATTATTATCTACCTCAATTGTAGAAGGGGCTCCATTAAAATCCCAGATAATTTCTGCCTGAGTAATATTACCAGGTACTACAGTTGACAAGTCTTTTAATTGAATGATATTATTTG
>CANICR010000137.1 GCA_947466405.1 Chitinophagaceae bacterium
GGCATGTAATTCTATGGTATGCTCCTTAGAATAAATAGTTGATCCTTTATCTCCCTTTCTTACCCATATAAATTTTATTCCCCTATCCAATAATTCTTTAATGGAATCCTTTTCATTTGTATGATGCTCCATACATAAGGAAGGAAGTTCGTCTTCATTAGGGGTGACCATAAATACAGCATTCAAATTCAGTGTTGAAATTTTTCTTGCTTTTACTACAGAAACGGGCTCGATAATTAAGGGAATATTTTGTTTATTGGATAAGTCAATCAACCATTGTAGTGACTCTATTTCGATGTTGGTATCAGTAATAATTAATTCAGCAGTATATAACGTTTCTCTTTTTGTTTCAAGAAAATCAGGGGTACAATATTTCGGACAAATATCAACACATGCTGCAGTAAACAAAGAGCCATCCATATTCAAAATAGATACATATCTTCCGGTGGGATCATTTACTTTTAAAGAATGGTTTATATTTATACCTTTTTTGATAAATTCATCTTCGATCCAGTTGCCCTCTATATCATTTCCAATAACAGTTAAATAATTGATATCATAATCAAATAGAGCAAGGTGTTGAGAAATATTACTAATAACACCCCCAACATTTTTTTGTAACGTAGCAGGGTTTGAAGTTTCAGGAATGACATTTTCATGACAGAAATATAATTCATCAATCAATGCAGAGCCAATACAAAAAATTGATTTTTTCATCAGGCAAAGATAGAAAATCATCTCTTCGTTAGATAAAATATTTATTATGGATAAATAATACATCAAAAAACCTCAGATAGACTGAGGTTTTAATAGGACTCTATTTTGTTAATTCATCAATTAGGGTTTTAAAAAGTGTAGAGGCCTTTCATTTTTTCATTGGTTTAGTTTGGATAATTTGGTTTTAATAGGATTTGGATGTTAGTTTTCATGACGGATAAATAACGAACTTGGGTATTGGTTTGTAATATAGACGAATAAATAAGATAATTATTTTATCGTTTCAAAGCCAATTGAATAATGAAGTATTTTCTATGGTATTACATAAGTAATTACACGTATAAATCAGATGGGAAAATAAAATTTATATATACCAGGGTGTTTTTTTATTAAATGATACAGATATTTTGTCACCTGTTATTATATCTAGATCAAATGACAATGCGGTGAGTTTATTCCCTTCTATTTTAAAATCTATAATTAAATGATTTCCGTTGAAATAGGTTTTATCAACCTTTGTATTAATAGAAAATTTGGCTGAATGATTAATGGATAAATATTCAGGGCGACAGAATAGCAATTTATTTTCAGGCTGAAATTGAGGTATAATTTTTTCGAATATATTGTTGTAGCTCTTGTCGTATAAATTGTAATCGCCCATCAATCCGGCACAATATTCATTTGTTGGATAATGGTATAATTCAAGTGGTGATCCACTTTGAATTATACGGCCTTGTTGCAGGATTAAAATTCTATCAGCCCATGAAAGTAAATCTTTAGCATCATGAGATACAATAATGCTGCTTATTTTTAATTTATCTGAAATTTCATGTAAAGCAAATTTCATCATTTGTTTATTGTGCGCATCAAGATTTGAAAATGGTTCATCTAATAATAATAATGCTGGATTAGATAACAGTTGTTTAGATAAAGCTACTCTTTGTTTTTCACCACCCGACAATTCATTTGTTTTCCTATTTAATAAATGTTCTATTTTGCAAATTGAAAAAAGTTTGGCGGTTTCTTCACTTGAATATTTATTATTATAGGAAAGGAATTCATGTACATAATAATTGTTAAACAATTCGAAATGTTGACTTAAATAAGCGATTTTTGGATGTCCGGCAATTAATTTTTCATTTGATCCTAATACTTTTTCACCTTCGAAAAATACATGGCCTCCATCTGCTTGTTCAAGACCACTAATCAATTTTAAGAGGTTTGTTTTACCAGATCCAGTTTCTCCCAAAATGCCAATTTTTTCAAATTGTTTTACATTAAAACTTACTTGACTTACAGCAGTTGTATACTTTTGATTTTTAGATAAGTCGATTACCTCTAAAAATTGGTTAGATTTATTCATGTATATAGATGTAAAAGCAAAAATAACTTTATAATAAGTATTATGCTTCTTTGATAGTATATTTTCTTTTTATGTATTTATATCCTTCAATCCACCATGTTGTAACGAATGATATAATCAAACAAAATAGCAGATCAAATAATGGCAGTTTTTCAAGATAAAATAGATTGGTCGCCATTGGGAAATATTGAATGATGAGTATAAAAATCAATGTAGTCAGTATAATAATAGGAAGTAAATTGTTTTTATATTTTAGTGTTTCAAAAAAGCTATTTTTTAATGATCGATTGGTTAGAGTTAAAAAAATATTAGAAAATAATAAGGTGATGAAGACAGAAGCTCTAATGTAATTGAAAGATTTTTCTTGGTTTATAAAATACATTCCAGTAAGCATACATCCTGTAGTAATTAATAATCCTTGAATAATACTTATTTTCAATTGATTGAAAGATAAAAATGTAGCACTTAATTTTCTAGGGGGTCTTAACATAGTGCCCGCTTCCATTTCTTCGTTTTCGTAAATAATTGAACATGTTGGCCCCATTATTAATTCTAGGAAAATAACATGTACAGGGGTGAAAATATCTTTAAATAAAAAGTGAACAAAAAGTGGTAAAAGTACAATTAATATGATAGGTATATGTATTGAAATAATATATTGTATGGCTTTTTTTAAATTATCATATATTTTCCTTCCAATAGCTACCGCATCAATCATGTGTCCAAGATTGTCGTCAGTAATAATGATGGAGGAAGCATTTTTAGCAACTTCACTTCCACTGGAACCCATTGATATGCCAATATGTGCAGCTTTTAAAGCAGGAGCATCGTTAACTCCATCTCCTGTCATTGCCACAATATCGCCATTTCTTTTAAGTGCTTCTATTATTTTTAATTTTGCATCTGGAAACATTCGTGCAAAAATATTGACAGACTTTATTTTTTCCGCTAATTCATTATTTGTTAATTCATTAACTTCCTTACCTGTTAGTACAATATTTTCATTTTCTAATCCTATTTGCTTTGCAATTGAAATTGCTGTTTCCGGATAATCTCCAGTTATGATTTTAAAGTTAATACCAGCTTTATAAAAGCTTTGAATAAGTGACTGTATGTTTTTTTTTGGTGGATCATAAAATGCAATTAATCCTAGAAATATAAAATCAAATTCAGTTTGATTAATTGGCCACTCATTCGTTGGCCAGCTGCTTTTACCAACTCCTAATACTCTATACCCATTTCTCGCATACTTTTTGGTTTGCTCAATTATTACATTTTTTTCTTTTTCTGATAATTTTGTACAAATTAACAATCCTTCTGGCGCTCCTTTGGCTGCAATTATAGTTCTTGAATTTTGCTTAAAAACATGTGTCATAAATGGAGGTGTTCCACTTAAAGTATATTCATGTACTTTTTGAAATGATTCACGATTGTCATTTTTTGAATTATTTTCGTACATTTCATGGATTGATTTTTCCATTGGATCATAAGGATTTGTTTCACTACTCCACATAGCATATTCAATAAGTTCGTTTGGTTTTTTTAAATTTTTGTCTATTGCATATTCAATATTGTTAATTGAATCATATAACAAGGCTATTTGCATTTTATTTTCTGTAATGGTACCTGTTTTATCTGCACAAATAACGGTGGTTGTACCTAGTGTTTCTACATATTGAGGTTGTTTTACAATAATATTATTTTTTTTAAGTAATCGGAAGGCTGCTAATGCCTGAAAACTACTAAAGGCTACGGGGATTTCTTCTGGTAAAATACTCATAGCTAACGTAAGCCCTTTTATAAAAGATTGAATAAAGTTTTTGGTATCAATATAATTAATAACTACAACTAATAAAAAAGCAAAAGATCCAAAGTAAACCATATAGTTGACAAGAGATTTTATTTGAATTTGTAATGGTGTTTTTTCGATATTTATATTTTTAAGAGATAACCCAATTCTCCCAATTTCTGTATTTTTACCAATTGCGGTTGTTTGTATAATAGCATTTCCATTTGTTATAAGGGTACCCCTGAAAACCATACTTTTAATTGTTGCAGGTTTATGAACGGCAAATGACTCTCCAGTTAAAATGGACTCATTTACAAAAAAGTCATTTGACTCTATTACAAAACCATCAGCAGGGACAATTTCACCCTCTTCCAATAAAAAAATATCATGCATAACAATTTCTGCTGAGGTTACTTTTTTTATTTCTTTATCACGAATGACTTTTGATTTCGATGATAAGATATTTTTTAATGCATTAATACTATTTCTACTTCTGTATTCCTGAAAAAAAGATATTCCTGAAACGATAAAAATGGAAAAAAGCATAATGAATCCTTCTCTGATTTTATTTAAACTAAAATACAATGAACAAGCAATCAGCAATAAAATAAACATTGGTTCAGAACATATTTCTTTTATAACTCTAAAGAATATTTTTTCATCATAAGATTCAATGATATTTTCACCAAATGTTTTTCTGTTTTCAATAACTTCTTCTTCGGTTAATCCTTCAATGTCTACTTTATTTTTCATTAAATATTTTAATAGAATTATTATGATGACTTGATGAAAATGTAACAATCAAAAATTAATTTATCTATTAGTATTAGCTATGATTTATTGAATCTTTTTGTTTGATATGCGTCACATTTCTTTGA
>CANICR010000138.1 GCA_947466405.1 Chitinophagaceae bacterium
CCCAGCTTCTATTTGGACTTAGTCCTCTGGCGGCAATACCAATTTGAATTCCACTTGGATCACTCTCCCAAATATGAATACCTGCAACCTTTGAAAGAATCTGTCTCATGGTATTGTTAGATACATTTCCCTGAACATTCTTCATTATGATTAAGTTGTTTTTTATACCTGCATATATGGAAGTACCAACAACCTCAGGCATTCCCTGCATATCGGATTTACTATTTATTCCAACAACTGTAATATCAGAAAGACTTCTAATTGAATTAAACATCGAATCTTCCTTAGTCTGTCGGTCTTGACCAAATGAAAATAAAAAAGAATAAATGACAAATAAAAAAGTAAAAAATATACTCTTTAGCATAAAATAATTTGAACGCAAATGTATTTTTATGCATAAATATGTATTTACGAAATCAGAAATACGATTTATCAATTTGGGAAAAAAGTATTTCTATAGAATAAAATAATTTACACTTACTTTCCGATAAAAAACTTTAAAGCCCTTACGAGCAAAGGTTTTCAGAGGCGGGGTACAAATGGAGTAAAGGAATGAAAAGATAATTTTTTTTAGAAGATTGGGAACAAACTTACAAAATCAGTTTATTATCAAATTTAGAGGATTCATCTATTTATTAAATCAGTAAGAAGCAAGTTTCGGTCTTGCTTCATCAAATCAATGGCATTCTCTTAAAGGTTTTCAACACCAATAATAATTACAAAGTGTTTTTAAAATCATATATTATTTTAATTTATAAGTATATGTATCACGCTATTTATTAAATAGTTAAAATATTTGTTTAATTTTTTTACAAATAAATTAAACAATTTAAAAAAAATTGTTAAATTGTATTAAAATTGGAGTCCAGATACCAAACAAACTGGGGAGTAACCGAAAATCCAAAAGAGTAGGAAAAACTTAAAATCTCATCAAATGGATCACTTAAAAATCGCAAGTGATAATTACGTGGCATTCACGTTTTTTATCGGCACAATGGCCATGATGGCTGCATCAGTTTTCTTCTTTTTTGAATTGAACAACACAGCTCAAAAATGGAGAACATCAGTTTTAGTATCAGGATTAATAACCTTCATTGCAGCAGTACATTACTACTACATGAGGGGTTACAATCTTGAAACAGGAGATTCCCCAACTTTTTTTAGATACGTTGATTGGATTCTTACTGTTCCATTAATGTGTGTGGAGTTCTATTTAATCACCAAGAAAGCAGGTTCAAAAATCAGCTTGCTTTGGAAGTTGATTTTTGCTTCACTTGTAATGCTAGTTACAGGTTATTTCGGAGAAACCATCGATCGTGATAATAGCGTTCTATGGGGTGTTATTTCCGGCGCAGCGTATTTCTATATTGTTTATTTAGTATGGTTTGGAGAAGTTGCAAAATTATCTCAAAACGCAGGCCCACAAGTAGCTAAAGCTACTAAAGTTTTAGGCTGGTTCGTTTTGGTTGGTTGGGCAATTTATCCTTTAGGATATATCCTTGGAACTCCAGGAGGATTATTCGGCATGCAATTAGTTAGTGATCCAGCTGCAGCATCTCACGCTATGGATATAGTTTACAACATTGCTGACGCAATCAACAAAATAGGCTTTGGTTTAGTTATCTATTCATTAAGCAGAAATGAAGATTAATTTGTCATTTTATAAATAAAAAAAGGGTTCTTCTATAATATGAAGAACCCTTTTTTTGTACTATTTAAATTGAAAAAATATAAATGCAAAACCATTATAATAAAGTAGATTATCTGTTTGCAGGTGCCGGAGCTTCTGCAACACTACTTCTTATGTGCATGGAAAAGCAGGGACTGTTGAAAGATAAAAAGATTTTTATTTTAGATCCTGACACGAAAAATAATAATGATAAAACCTATTGTTTTTGGTCAGAACAAAATGAACCAATTACTTTACAATGCCAACATTTAATAAGCCACCAATGGAGTGAGGTATCTGTGAATCGAAACGAGCAAGAGTCTTTGTTACCCAAAAAATATTTTCATATATCCGGAATTGATGTATACAAAGAATTAAGACGAATCATAGATCAATATAATTTGCAACGCTTACAAGGTTCCGTTATTGAATTATCTACAACTGAACATGGAGTTAAAGTCATAACAGATAGTCAGATTTGGGAATCTTCATTAGTATTCGATAGTCGTCCACCAAAATATTTACCGCTTAAAAACGATGACGCCCATTTACTTCAATCATTCATAGGCTAT
This sequence comes from Chitinophagaceae bacterium, assembly GCA_947466405.1. Classification (GTDB taxonomy): domain Bacteria; phylum Bacteroidota; class Bacteroidia; order Chitinophagales; family Chitinophagaceae; genus Ferruginibacter. The sequence continues at coordinate 2,242 of CANICR010000138.1, forward strand.
GTGATTAAAACGGATGAACCGATTTCAAATATAAATTGTGTGGACCTGATGGACTTTAATGTAGCACAATTAGGTGCTACTCAGTTTATGTATGTTCTTCCATTGGGCGAAGGCAAAATACTCGTTGAATTAACTCGTTTTGGATTGGAAACTATTACTCAAAACGAAGCAAATCCAATCTTAGATTTATACATCACGCATCGATTTGGAAAATACGAAATTTTAAATATAGAAACAGGATGTATTCCAATGAGTACAGCAACTATTTCTGTTGATCCTATACCCGGAGTCATTCTCATCGGAGGAAGAGCAAGTGCTGTTAAACCCAGTACAGGATATGCTTTTAAAAACATGTTTGATCATGCTGAAAAATTAGCTGAGAGTTTGAAAAGAAATGTCAAGCCTGCAGTTATTACTAATTCATCACGTTTTCGATATTATGATCGGCTGTTACTTTTAATACTTAGTAGACAGCCATCCCAAGGGAAGCCAATATTTGAAGCTTTATTCAAAAAAAATAAAATAAAAAATGTATTACAATTTTTAGACGAAAAAACTACGCTGATACAAGACATTCGAATCTTTTTTACATTACCTATGAAACCCTTTTTAAAAGCAGTTGGTTGGGTGACTTCATCAAGAATGCAAAAATTAATACCTCCTTTTATATTATTGATATTGTCATTAATGTTATTGATAATTTATAAGATCTCCCCCCAATTATTTAACTGGATACAAATTATAATATTCACTGCGGGAATGTTTATGGTAGGCATACCACATGGGGCTGTTGATCATTTGCTAGAGACAGACAATTTTAAAAGCAGCGTCAAACCACGCTTTGTAATTAATTATCTTGGTTTAGCTTTTCTTAATTTAATATTATGGCTACTCTTTCCAATTGTTGCACTATTCTTTTTTATTGGTTATTCTGCTTGGCATTTTGGACAAACTGATCTAAGGGAATGGCAGCCTAAAACTATACATGTTTTAAAGAATATTACCTGGGGAATTTCGATTTTAAGTATAATCCTATTGGGTCATGTTTTTGAAACAAATAGTATTTTGGGTAACATGAATGCCTTGAAAATACCTATTAATAACATAACGGGAAAACAGATAAGCGTATTACTAGCGCTCCTAGGTGTTTTATGGTCGACCTTTGAAAAAAGCTGGATGATGTTGCTGAGCTCACTTATGCTATTAGTTAGTCTCGAATTACCTCTTATTACTTCATTTGGTTTATACTTCATAGGTCAGCATAGCATCAATGGGTGGTCACATTTAAAACAAGGGATGAAAATTAACAACACCTCTCTTTATTTGAAGGCATTACCTTTTACTATTGGCGCGTTATTGTTATTTGTTGCCTTTATTTTCTTGTTAAGAAACAATTATTTATCTGAGTTCAATCAAAATGTAATTACTATATTTTTTGTATTTATTTCTTGTATTAGCTTTCCTCATGTTATGGCGATGAATAAATTCTACAAGATAAATACGAAAAAATAAATCTACTTTAAAAATATATTTTCTTATATTTACATAACATACTTTTATCTAAAATAACTACAATAAAATGTTTAAAAAATTTACTATCACAGATAAGTTGTTATTTATTTCAGCATTTCTGTCTCTAATATTTTCAGAGATTTTATACTTTAAAGGAGAACAAAATGCAGCAATATTCATTGGCATATGGGTACCTTCTATTCTCGCTTTTGGAATTTATTTAAAACTTATAAACAAAGAAAAAAATGACTGATTTGATTCCTTATTTCGCAGGAATAATTACTTTGTTATTTTCAGTAGGCTTTTTGTTAGCCCTAAAAGAAATGAAAAAGCAAAAGAGATAATTCTTATACAATATTTCTAAAAGTCAAATTTATTCTCGATGCTAATTCCCTTTTTGTCTTCGGAATCTGATGTTGCCAAAAATGTTGTGTAGTTCCTTTCATCAATAAAAATGATCCATTTGTTAATTCAATATCTACTTTCTTGATATCTTTTATAAACTTATGTCTCATTTGAAATACTCTTGACTCGCCAAAACTTACAGATCCAATAACAGGATTTTTTCCTAGCTCCTTCTCGTCATCGGAATGCCAGCCCATACTGTCTTTTCCATCTCTGTAATAATTCAATAAGACACTTGAAAATGTAATTTTCGCAACCTCCTCCACTCTATTTTTAATGAAAAGCAAATCATCATTCCACTCAATCGGTTTCATTACAATCCCTGAATAAGCATATTCTTTATTTTTATCTCCGTAAAAAGCTGTTAACCTTGGCTGGTCAATTAATTTTCCAAATATTTTTATTTTGTCCTGCCGCCATTGAATGTTATCTAATAAATTTTGATACAGTTTTTTTGATTC
>CANICR010000139.1 GCA_947466405.1 Chitinophagaceae bacterium
ATTAAGTATATTAACCCTGAAAATTTTTATTTTATTACAAAAGCGTATTTTGAAAAGCTATATGATGAATTGCAAAAAAGATTGAACTAATCAAAGCATTTATGTTATCTAGCCTTGTTTTCTCACATATTTTGTGAGTATTACAATCAACTGACCTTCTACTTTTCCTTCAATCTGATCAGTGTTTCCGTCAACAAGTTTTATTGTTTTTACTACGGTGCCCATTTTGGCATTTAAGGTAGATCCTTTAACGTCCAACGATTTTGTAAGTACAATAGTGTCGCCATTTTGTAATACTTGTCCATTGCAATCTTTGTGTAAATCAACGCTGGCATCATTTTCGTGATCTCCCGTTTTCTTTGCCCACTCCAGCTTTTCCTCATCAAGGTACAACATGTCTAAATTGTCAACCGCCCAACTTTCATTGCGCAACCGATTTAGCATTCTCCAAGAAACAACCTGAATGCCCGGAATTTCACTCCACATTAATTCGGTTAAAAACTTCCAATGAGCACTATCAAGTGCTTCTTTTTTTTCCAACTGACTCAAGCATTTTTTACAGGCCATTAAGCAGCCATCCTCATCCGTATACTTTGCATATGGAACCTCATACAATGTTATCTCACTGTTAGATTTACACAATTCACACTTATTTTCACTTCTGGATAATAATTGATCTGTTAATGTCATGTTGTAAAGTTACTTTTTTTGTGTCTAACAAATTAATTGTTAATAAACCTTTTCTCCATTAATAAATGTTGACAATACTTTAGTCTTTAAAATAGCACTCTCCGCACACTTCATAAGGTTATTGTCTACAATAATAAAATCTGCCCATTTGCCTTTCTCCAAACTTCCTTTTTCTTTTTCTTCAAAAGCAGCTTTAGCAGCCCAAATCGTCATACCCCGCAATGTTTGCTCACGTGAAAGACCATTTTCTTTTTGAAATCCACCTTTCGGATATCCATTCGCGTCAGTTCTAGCCACCGCCGAAAAAAATGTCTTAAAAGGGCTAATATCTTCCACCGGAAAATCTGTACCTAATGGCATCCATCCATTTTCATGTAATAAATACTGGTAAGCATATGCATTTATTATTCTTTCTGCACCTATTCGATCTTGAGCCCAGTACATATCGCTAGTAGCATGTGTTGGCTGAACTGATGGAATAATATTATTTTGGCCAAAATAATGCACATCATTTTTATCTACTACCTGGGCATGCTCTATTCTCCACCGCTTATCATTTTTTCCTTGTAAAACATCCTGATATATTTTAAGTACAACCCTGTTTCCACTATCACCAATAGCATGGGTACACATTTGTAAATTTGATCCAGCTAAAACAGCAGCTACTTTTTTAAAATGTTCTATATCGTTTAATAAAAAACCATTCCAATTGGGCTTATCCGTATAGTGCTGTAAAAGGCAAGCACCTCTTGATCCTAAAGCTCCGTCGGCATACAATTTAAACCCACCAACATGCAGCCTTTCGGTTATATATGGTCCCTTTTTTACCCAACGATTATAGTATTGATTGCTATCACACAGCAATGCAAATATTTTCATTTTTAAATGTCCTTTTTTTTGAGCTTCATCTATCAGTTTGATTGTATGTTCATTTACGCCACAATCATGAACGCTTGTTAATCCAACTTCAAAACATTTTTGTTGTAATTCCTCAAAATATTTTTTACTTAAACTATCAGGAATCGATGGAATGTAACGCTCTACTAAATCCATGGCATTGTCTAGCAACAAACCGGTTAATCTTCCATTTTTTTCTTCTATCAAACCACCATTAATGCTAGTACCTGTTGTTATTTTCGCAATATCTAAGGCAGTTTGATTTGCTATAGCCGCATGTCCGTCGATACGCTTTAAGAAAACTGGTCGATTTGGAAATAAACTATCCAACACTTTTTTGGTAGGATATGTTTTATTCAACCAGTCGTTTTGATCCCAGCCTCTGCCATAAACCCAAAGCATAGGGGCTGTTTTGCTATAGTTGACTATTTTATTCAATACTTCTTCAAAGGAAGTAGTACCAACCAAATTACACTTCCAGCTATCCATGGCATATCCAGAAAAATGACAATGCGCATCTATAAAGCCTGGAAAAACAACCTTACCCGACAAATCAACTATGGTATCACTATTATACATAGATAAGATGTACTCATTCGTTCCTGTTGCAATAATTTTTTCATCTTTGATAGACATGGCTTCAGCTACAGTAAAGGCGCTGTCGACTGTATAGATATTTGCATGATGAATGATTAAATCGACTTTTGTTTTGGATGTACAGGATATCAATAATAGTAAAAAACAAAAGGAAATTGCCCGTTGGCAAGATGCAATAAAGGTATTCGGCATAAAATCTTTTTTCGAAAATACTACATTTAGCGCTTTTCTATTTTTAACTTTGTTTTTATATAATATCATAATGTATAGCAAACAGCAAACAATAATATTACAAGCACAAACAAATGAATGGCTTGAGGCCGATAATTCCAAAAAGCTTGATAAAAATAATATTGAAGAACTAAGGAATATTCTTCGTTTTCATGAACACCGATATTATGTAGAAAATGATTCCCTTATTAGTGATTACGAATACGACAAATTATACAAAGCCTTAGAAAACTTTGAAAAACAACACACCGATTTCATTACAAAGAATTCGCCCACACAAAGAGTAGGGGTTGGGTTAATTAAAGATTTTCCAAAAACTCAACATCTTGTTCCGATGTTGTCATTAGAAAACTCTTATGACGAATTGGACTTATTAGATTGGGATCGAAAGGTAAAAGAATTGTCAGGCCTATCAGAAATCGAATATTCTATAGAGCCAAAATTTGATGGCGCAAGTATTTCATTGGTTTATGAAAATGATCTTTTACTAAGGGGAGTTACCCGAGGAGATGGAGAAATAGGCGACGATATAACTCCAAATATTTTTCAAATAAAATCAATTCCCTTATCGGCGGAATTTAGTAAACACAATATTCATCAAATAGAGATCAGGGGTGAAATATTGATTAATAAAGAAAATTTTAAAAAATACAATGAGGGTTTGATTGAAGAAGGTGTTCCGCCTTTAGCAAATCCCAGAAATGCCGCCGCCGGATCATTAAGAATAAAAGACCCTTCCATTGTAAGAAAAAGAAATTTAGAAGGATTTTTATATCACGTAAGCTTTATTTCAAAAATAAAAGAAAATATACAGGAAGAAACAAAAACACATTCATCGTTACTGAAACTATTGTGGGACTTAGGTTTTAGAAGTCCACAAAAAGAATTAAAAGTAGTATCAGGTATTCAAGCAGTAATAAATGAAGTGAATAACTTTGAAAAGCAAAGAGATAGTTTGCCTTATGAGATTGATGGAATGGTGATAAAAGTGAATAGCCTTGATTTACAAGAAAAACTTGGAATGACTTCTCATCACCCACGCTGGGCAATTGCCTTTAAATTTAAAGCACGACAAGCATCGAGTAAATTAATGTCTGTTGAATTTCAGGTTGGTAGAACTGGGGCAGTAACTCCGGTTGCAAAAATACAGCCTGTTTCTGTAGGTGGGGTAACCGTTAGTAGCATTTCTATTCATAACGAAGAGTATATCAAGGAAAAGAATTTAAAACTGGGAGATTCAATTTTGATAGAAAGGAGTGGGGATGTAATACCTCAAATCGTTCAATCATTAACAGCCACAAGAAATGGATCGGAAAAAGAAATCATTTTTCCTACAGAATGTCCTGTATGTAAACAACCATTATCTAAATCAGATGATGAGGCGGTATGGCGATGTGTTAATATAAATTGCAATGCACAAATATTAGAACGCATCATTCATTTTGCCAGTAAAGATGCCATGGACATAAAAAACTTGGGCGATGCGGGCATTAAGAAATTTTTTCAAAAAGGATTACTTATAGATATCCCGAGTATTTATGAGTTTGATTTTAATGCATTAAAAGAAATCGAAGGATTAGGCGAAAAATCAATTTCTAATTTGAAAGAAGCCATACAAAAAAGCAAGCATCAACCAATGCACCGGTTAATTTATGCTTTGGGAATCAGATATGTTGGAGAAACAACAGCAAAAACGCTGGCTCAACACATAGAGAATATTTTTGACTTACAAAAAATGAACGAAGAGGAATTAATGAAATTGGAGGATGTGGGAATTAAAGTCGCAAAAAGTGTGCAGGCCTTTTTTCAAAATAAAGATAACCTGAATATGCTCAAAAAATTAGAGGATTTAGGGGTGCAAATAGAAGGAAAAAAACAAGAAAAAAGTTTCGGTAACCTTAATGGTCAAACCTTCTTATTCACAGGAACCCTTTCATCTATTAAAAGAAGCGATGCTGAAGAAATGGTGGAAAGTCAGGGTGGTATTATTTTAGGAGGCGTAAGTAGTAAGCTGAATTATTTGGTAACTGGCGAAGACGCCGGTAGTAAATTGGAGAAAGCCAGAAAGATACCGAGTATAAAAATCCTCTCAGAGGAAGAATTTAAAAAATTATTGTTGAATTAATATTTTATTTTCTTATATTTATATCATGCCTGATTTAATTAAAAGGCTATAAAATA
>CANICR010000140.1 GCA_947466405.1 Chitinophagaceae bacterium
GGAAGGAAAAGTGATTGATTTTATAAATGATAAAATGGTTATGATTGAAGTAAGGGGTGTGAAATTTCCAGCTTATATGGATCAAATAGATTTCCCTTATTTTAAAATGTTTTCTCAAAAAAAAGTTGTAGAAAAAAAGAAAATACACATTGATGAAGTCAGGAAGGAAAAGCCGATTGCAAAGAAGAAGATCTCAGATGGTGTTTTTATAAATTTCATTCCTGTTTTTATTAAAGATATTTTTGGTGATGAAGTTGTAGAGAAACTCAAATTGTATTTGATCAATTTTAATGAAGAAGAATATCGTTTTGATTATCATTTACGGTTTAATAATGAATCTCATTTTGATTTAAATAGTTCTGTGAGGGGATTAACTGACTTTTATTTACACGATATCTTGTTTCAAGATATTAGTGATAATCCTTCATTTGAATTTGAATTTTCTTTGGATAAAGAAGATAAAAAAAGAGCGCCATTTTATGAATGTGCAATAAAATTGAGGGGAAAGCAGCTATTTAAAAGGATTGAGGATGCGAAATTGAAAAATGAACCTTCCTTCTCCTATGAATTATTTATTCACTATCCTGAAAAAATTGAACAGGACTATGTTGATTTATCGAAATTAGGTAATGCTGGATTCAGGTTGTATGATGCGTCTAAAGCAAAGGATTTTATACCTGCAGCAAGATCGGTAGTTGATTTGCATATTGAAAAAATAGCAGACAATTCTCGCCACCTTTCCAACAATGAAATGCTTCGATTGCAGTTAGATACTTTTGAGAAATATCTAGATTTAGCGTTAATTCATCATTTGTCATCAATGATTATTATTCATGGTATTGGTGAAGGTGTATTGAAAGATGAAATACACTTAAGACTCAAAAACAAAAGTAATATAAAGTCTTTTGTAAATCAATATCACCATTTATATGGTTATGGGGCAACTGAAATTTACTTTAACTAATTATATAAGTCATTTTTACCGAATAGCTTATTTGTTTAATTGAATCTTTAGGGCAAGTAAGCCTATGATACTTGCTATTGCTGAAGCAACAATGATTGCTATTTTACATTGTTCAATAATTTCATTTGTATCAAAAGCGAGAATTGTAATGAAAATGCTCATAGTGAAGCCGATTCCAGCTAATATACTTACTGCCCCAATTTGTTTCCAAGTTAGCCCATTGGGAAGTTTACAAAGTCCTAAAATGCATGATAGGCGACTAAATAGCAAAATACCTAATGGTTTTCCTATAACTAGTCCTGTAATAATACCAATACTTAGCATAGACGTTAAATCACTCTTCCAATTTGAGTTGATGGTAATACAGGTGTTTGCTAATGCAAAAAGGGGTATAATAATAATTGCTACTGGATAATGTAAAGCATGTTGTAGCTTATATGAGATAGAATTATCAGTTTTTTCGGCAAGTGGAATAACAAAAGCCAACAGTATTCCTGAAATTGTTGCATGAACTCCAGAATGCAACATGCAATACCATAAAGCGATTCCGCCAATGATATATGGGGTGAGTTTATTTACTTTTAATTTATTTAGAATACATAGTGCAGCAAATAGGGTTAGTGAGCACGTCAGATAAAATGTAGAAATATTATTTGAATAAAAAAATGCAATAACTAAAATTGCACATAAATCATCAATAACAGCGAGCGCGGTTAAATATATTTTTAAGGAAGTAGGGACCGATTTCCCTAATAAAGAAAGTATGCCAATTGCAAAAGCAATGTCAGTTGCCATAGGGATACCAGCCCCTCGTTGAAAAGTAGTTTGATAGTTAAAGGAAATAAATATTAAAGCGGGAATGGCCACTCCTCCAATTGCGCTAACAATAGGGAATAATGCACTTTTTATATTTGATAATTCGCCGACAAAAAGTTCTCTTTTTAATTCTAACCCAATTAGTAAAAAGAAAATAGCCATTAGTCCATCATTTATCCAATGGGTAATAGTATGTTGTTGAAATGATAGATTCCAGAAATGAATGTATAGATTTCCCCAGGATGAATTGGCTAAAATTAATGAACAGACTGTACAAAAAATAAGTATAAAACCTCCTGTTTTTTCACTTTTAAGGAAGTTTTTAAAAATGGCAGATATCATAATTAAAGATAAGTATTTCTTAAAAACTTGTTCAGCTTGTGTTTTGATAAAATGTGTTTAATGTAAATGCAAATAATTAAGTAAATTTGCCATTCTATCAGCCGGTTATCGTTCCGAGTAATCGGAAAGGAAAGTCCGGACAGCAAAGGGCAACACACCGGTTAACGACCGGCTTTTCCGAATAGTCGGAAAAAGAGAAAGTGCCACAGAAAATAACTGTCTCAAGCAATTGAGATGAGGGTGAAAACGTGAGGTAAGAGCTCACGGTAAGGATTAGTAATAGTCATTACGGGTAAACCTTGTGTGCTGTAATGCCACGTAAATCAGCGATTGAGGGCGGCTCGCTCAAAATAGATTTTCTATTTCGCTGAAGGGTAGGCAGCAAGATTGTGTTAGTAATAACACAGCCAGATAAATGATAACCGCTGTTATGATTTCATAACAGTTACAGAATCCGGCTTATGGCTGATAGATTTTTTTATTTAAGCATGCACTAGCGAGTGAATGCTATTTACTTATTTTGAATTTCTCTTTCACTTTATTCGCTACAATCTTATCGATTGGTAAAGACATAGTTTCCTCGGAAAATTCATCTAAATGAATAAATCTAAATGATTCTATCTGTTGAGTTGAATGGTATGTATGGAGTTTGATTTCATCAAAATCAAATGGCTTTTCATTTAATTTTATTTTAATTGGTTCAAGTGCTTTAACAAGGTAATAGATAGAAATGATTTGTTGTGTAGGATTAAAGGCACTTTGTTGGTAGAAATCTGTTGTATATAAATGTTCCAATACCTCGATTTTTAAATTCATCTCTTCAATAAATTCTCTTTTCAGGCATGCAAGTGTTCCCTCGCCATGTTCCAGGCCTCCGCCACAGAATTTTGTGATATATTGATCCTTAATCAGTTCTTCACTGATCAATATCTCATGATCATTGTTTATTAAAATGCCGTAAACTCGAATATTAAACATAGTTACTTTTTAATTCTACGAATATAATTATACATCGCAAATCCTAAGATTAAAAAACATATAGTAACTGGAATCCAAAATGCATAATGAGAATGTTGAAAGGGGAGTGGAACATTCATGCCATATATACTAGCGATTAAAACCGGAATACTTAAAAAGATAGTGAGGGTAGTTAATCTTTTCAAAACTTCATTTTGATTATTGCTGATAATACTTGCAAAAGCATCTAAAGTGCTGCTCAAAATGTTGGTATATGTATTTGCTGTTTCCAAAGCTTGAGAAGTTTCTATAATTAAATCATCTAGGAAATCTTTTTCTTCTTCATTGAGGTGAAGGAAATTAGTCCTTGCCATTTTCATCATCAATAGTTCATTGCTTCTAAGGGCAGTTAAAAAATAAACCAAACTTTTTTGTATACGCATTAATTGAAGCAATTCTTCATTCCTGTTTGAGTCGTAAAGCTTTTGTTCGAGTAAATTTCTATGGTGATTGATTTCTTTTAAGTATTCTTGAAAATTGGTGGTAATTTTTTCAAATACTTTTAGCACCATCATATTCTTTTTGTCGGGATGCCTGTTTTGAAAGCTGTTAAGAAACTTTTTGATGGCTTCGTTTTCGAATGAATTTACGGTAACGATTTGTCCGTTTGTAAGGATAATACAAATGGGAATTGTAATATAAAAAGCGTCACTTTCATTAAATGAATTGTTTTCAGTGGGTGTTTTGATTACAATTAATTTTACATCATTTTCAGTTTCATATCTGCTTCTTTCATCAATATCCAGAGAGTCTTTTAGGAAGTCTAGTGGAATATTTAAAGTGTTACTTAATTCAGAAAATTCTTCTTGCTTGAGTGGCGGTAAAATATTTACCCAAGAGCCTTCAATGGGCTTGTCAATGGCAACGGTTTGTTGGTCCACTATTTTAAAATATTGTATCAAAGTATTAAATTATTTTTATGTTTAAATTAAGTGTTGAATTGTTCATGAATTATAAATTGATGAGATCAATTTCACCTTTAAAAACGAATTCGGCAGGTCCGCAGAGCCAGATATTCTCAAAGGTAACTTCATTTATTTTATCATATTCAACACTAAGATTGCCGCCAAGGGTTTTAACTTCAACTCTATTAAAACCTCTTTCGTTGTGAGCGGAGATAATTGCTGCGGCAGTAACGCCTGTTCCGCAACTTAATGTTTCATTTTCAACACCACGTTCATAGGTTCTCACATAAATAGAGTCATCATCTTTTGTCTCAACAAAATTCACATTGATACCTTCTTCTTTATATAATTTACTTTCTCGAATTTCTCGTCCTTCTTCAATAACATTGATAGTATCAATATCTCTAACGATTTTTACGTAATGAGGAGAGCCTGTATTTAATATGGCGTGATTATTTTGAATTTCCGCATCTGATACATTGCACATTTTTAATCGAATATTATTATCCTTATCAATTTCGGCTATATGTTCACCATCAATTGCTGA
>CANICR010000141.1 GCA_947466405.1 Chitinophagaceae bacterium
AATCCAAATACACCATCACAATCACCTACAGATTTATTCGTTGAAACAACAGTGAATCAATAAAAATAAAATGTATTCATTAAAAAAGCCACTTCATTGAAGTGGCTTTTTTAATGGTATTTTTTATGAATTAGATTTCAATAAGCCATCAGCTCTTTCTGCATCGGTAAAGAATTAAATTAATAATAGAAATTATTGCAACGTTTTTGAAAGCATAGCTTCTAAAGCTTGTTCTCTCAATTCCGTTGCGATAATTTTTCCTTTTGGATCTATTAATACATTATAAGGGATTCCATCAAATCCATATAAGGATATAGCTTGAGAGCTCCATCCTTTTAAATCGCTAATATGCTTCCAGGTTAGTCTGTCTTCCTTTATAGCTGATAACCAAGCTTCTTTATCTTCATCAAGCGATACACCTAAAACGGTGAAGTTTTTGTTTTTAAATTTATTATAAGCCTGCACTACGTATGGATTTTCTCCTCTGCATGGTCCACACCAACTAGCCCAGAAATCCACTAACACATAAGATCCTCTTAGTTGATGTAAGGAAAATAATTTACCATCTACGTCATTCATTGTGATATCTGGTGCTTCCATGCCTACTTCAGGCAAGGTAGGTGTAGAAGTAGTTTTTATAGTTTCCTGTACCACTTCTTTATTATTGGGTACGTTTTCTTCCTCATTTTTTTGATGGCAAGATAGCATTACAGCGCAGGCTGTTGCAGTAATTAAAAGGTTTCTATTTTTCATAATAAAAAAGAATTTATTAGAGGTTAGTTTTTCGAACATAGGTATAAAAAGTGTATTCTAGTAAATGCTTCATTTCACTTGAATAAAATTCTCTTAATAAATTTAAATCATTTATTGTTTCATCTTCTTTTTTACTCGAAATAATTAATAATTTTTCTTTATGAAATATTCCAGAGTTTGTATTTGATTAGAGAGATAATGCCTTTAAATGTAAAAAGTAAAATATCCATTGAATCTATTGTAAAACGAAGCTTTTCACTTCAAATAATTTTATAATTTTCATTATTTGAAGATGAAATGTAATCATCCTAAAATAGTCAATGGATTAAATTAGTTCTTTTATTTTTTCAATCAAACTAATAAAGTTGCCAATTTCTTGGCCTCCTGCAGTTGCCAGCGTTTTCTGTCCTCCTCCGCCGCCATTAATCATCGGTCCAGCAATATCCTTAATAATTTTTCCGGCATCTAAATTCTTTGCGGATGCCACGGTTTCACTAATACCAATGGCAACATAAGCTTTGCCGCCAATATTCGTACACAATACAATAAGGTGGTCATGCAAATGATGCTTTAAATCAAAACAAAGTTTTTTAAGGGCATCAGCACTTGGAACTTCAACAATTTCTCCTATAAAACTCACATTGTTGATAATAATATCTTTTTGTAATAATTCATTTCTAATTACAACTAACTGCCTGGCTTCTAAAGATTCAATTCTTTTTGAAAGGCTATTGTTTTCTGATAAAATATTTTCTATAGATTTAAAAATATCTTTTGGATTTTTAAGTTGTTCCTTTATTGTTTTCAATTGCTCAGATTGTTCGTCAATGAGCACTTCTGCAGATTTTCCGGCAACCGCTTCAATTCTTCTTACTCCTGCAGCTACAGCACTTTCATGTTTGATTTTAAAAAATCCAATTTCTCCGCTATTGCCAATATGAGAGCCTCCGCATAGTTCAATAGAATAATCCGGATCCATTATTACTACCCGAACAGTATCGCTGTATTTTTCTCCAAATAATGCCATCGCACCAAAAGCAATAGCTTCTTCCTTTTGCATTGACTTTATCACTACAGGAATATTTGCTCTAATCTTTTCATTTACCAACAACTCAACTTTTTTCAATTCATCATCAGTAACTTTTGCAAAGTGGGAGAAATCAAATCGCAAATGTTCTTCATTAACCAAACTTCCTTTTTGTGCTACATGTTTTCCTAACACTTCTCTCAATGCTGCATGCATCAAATGTGTAACGCTATGATGTACAGAGATGTCTTTCCTTCTTGCAACATCTACAATTGCATTTACCTCTCCAGTTAAATCAGCAGGCATAGTTTCGGCAAAATGAATAATTAAATCATTTTCTTTTTTTGTATCAATGATGTTAATAGGCTGATTATTTATCATTAAGATTCCCGAATCCCCAACTTGCCCTCCACTTTCTGCATAAAAAGGAGTTGTTTCTAACACAAGTTGAAATAGTTCTTTCCCTTTTCCTTTTACTTTTCTGTATCGTTGCAATACAGTAGTACAGTTTAGCGTGTCGTATCCGATAAATCCACGACTATTGCCGTTATTTATTATTTGCCAGTCTTCAGTATCCAATGCAGTGGCAGCCCTACTTCTGTCTTTCTGTACTTGCATTTCTTTTTCAAATTCTTTTTCATCAACCGTTAAATTATTTTCTTGAGCTATCAATCTGGTTAAATCTATAGGAAATCCAAATGTATCTAGCAGTTCAAAAGCATCAGTTCCGGAAATAATTGCATTGCTTTGAGCATTCGCTACAATACTGTCCATCTTTTTTAATCCTTTATCAAGAGTTCTCAAAAAGGCATCTTCTTCTTCTCTAATAACTTTACCCACAAAATCTTGTTGAAGTATTAATTCGGGAAAAACATGTTCAAATTGATTAGCAATAATAGGTAGCAGTTGAAATAATAAAGGCTGCTTATAATCAAGGTATGAATAATAATACCTTACCGCTCTTCTTAAAATTCTTCTTATAACATATCCGGCACCGTTATTTGAAGGCAGCTGCCCATCTGCTATTGTAAAAGATATAGCTCGAATATGGTCTGCTATCACTCTAAATGCAACGCTTTCTTTTGAGTCGGAAGCTACGTATTTTTTACCCGTTATTTTTTCAGTTAACGCAATGGTACCGGAGAATACATCTGTATCGTAGTTGCTCTGTTTGTTTTGTAGCACCCGTACAAGTCTTTCAAATCCCATTCCCGTATCTACATGTTTAGCGGGAAGCGGCTCAAGGCTTCCATCCTTTTTTCTGTTATATTGAATAAAAACATTGTTCCAGATTTCAATAACCTGAGGATGATCATTATTTACCAATTCTCGTCCTGGAATTTTATTTCGTTCTTCGTCGGATCTGCAATCAACATGAATTTCTGTACAGGGCCCACATGGTCCCGTTTCGCCCATTTCCCAAAAATTATCTTTTTTATTTCCAAAAACAATCCTGTCGTCGGGTACAATTTTTTTCCATTCTGCTAATGCAATACTTGACGGAGGAATATTTTCTTTTTTATCTCCTTCAAATACAGTTACATATAGCCTGTCTTTATCGATTTTAAAAATTTCTGTCAGTAACTCCCAGCTCCATGCAATTGCTTCTTCTTTAAAATAACCAGCTGATGGATTTTCCGGATCTCCAAAACTCCAGTTTCCCAACATTTCAAACATAGTATGATGGTAAGTATCTACGCCTACTTCTTCCAAATCATTGTGTTTACCACTAACTCGCAAGCATTTTTGTGTATCAGCAATTCGTGATGAAGGCGCTTTTTTATTGCCTAAAAAATAATCTTTAAATTGATTCATTCCTGCGTTGGTAAATAATAACGTTGGATCATTTTTTACTACTATAGGTGCGGAAGGAACAATTTTATGTTGTTTTGATTGAAAAAAATCAAGAAAATGTTGCCTTATCTCAGAAGCCGTCATCATATTTCAGTGTTTGAATGCTTTGTTAATTGTAAATTATCGGACTATATTTGTAAAAAATATTATAAATAAATTACTATAGTATTGTTGAGATGCAATTTAATCATTAACGGTGAGTTTTTGTTGTTCGGTTAATAGATTTGAATACAATGAAAAAAATTAAATATTACTATAACACTAATACGCTCCGTTTCGAAAAGCTTGTTACGCCATTACGGGTAATATTATTAAGGTTTTTTGGTCTATTGTCAGGTATTATTGTCGCTTCTACACTGGTAATTTATCTATATATCCGATTTTTCCCAAAACCGACAGAAATTGAGGCCAACAAGAAATTTGAGCTTTTAAAAGATGAATTTAATCAAATCAATGAAAAAACGAAGTTTTTAGAAGACCAAATGGCAGCTTTAGAAAAGCGTGATAATGAAGTGTATCGCTCTATTTTTGAGGCAAATCCAATACCGGACAGCATGAGAGCAAAATTGATGGAACAAAAAATGGAGGTCCAAAAAATTAAAGAAATGGATGTTTCGGATTTAGGTAAAGATATTTCAACACAGCTTAATGATATTAGCGCAAGGGTAATTTTTCAATTTAATAGCTATAATAACATTGTTAAGTTAATAAAAAACCAAAGCGCAAAATTGGCTAGTATTCCTGCTATACAACCAGTAAGTAATAAACAATTGAATCGTATAGCTAGTGGATTTGGTATGAGAATAGACCCTGTTTATGGAACCTCCAAAATGCATAAAGGTCTTGATTTTGCAGCACCACAAGGCACACCAATCTATGCAACTGGCAACGGAACTATTACATTTGCAGATGGAACTGCTGGAGGATTTG
>CANICR010000142.1 GCA_947466405.1 Chitinophagaceae bacterium
AATACCAGGATTCTGCCGGATACTCATTACCCTATAGTAATACCTCTTTACAAATGTATAGTGCATTTAACAGCAATACCAATTTAAACATTTATAAATACAGTGGTTTTTTACAATGCAATTCCAGGGTATCGCGCTTTAAAAATAATTTCAGTATTCAAACAGGAGTTCGATATAATTATAATAGTTTGAATAAAGAACTTTTGGTTAGTCCTCGAATTCAAGCAAGCTGGAAACCACAATGGAAAAATGACGTAGTAATTAGAATGGCTACAGGCATATATGATCAGCCGCCATTTTACAGAGAATTGAAAAAATACAATGGTGAATTAAATACAAACATACAATCTCAAAAAAGTATTCAGTTTATTGGAGGTATTGATTACCAATTTTTAGGCATCAATGAAAAACCTTTCAGATTAAGTACAGAGGCTTATTATAAAAAGATGAGCGATGTAATTCCTTATGATATTGACAATGTGAAAATAAAATATTTAGGCGCTAATAATGCAGTGGCTTATGCCACAGGTATTGAGTTAAGGCTATTTACAGAATTGGTGAAAGATGCAGAAAGCTGGTTTAGCATTGGATTTATGAAAACAAAAGAAAACCTGATGGGCGACCACTTCTATCAATATAAAAATGCATCCGGTGAAATAATCACCTCCTCTTCATCCGACCAAATAGCCACCGATACCATTAGTAATGACATTGGCTATTTAAGAAGACCAACTGACAGGCTGATAACAGCAGGCCTTTTTCTACAAGACTACCTAGCAACCAATAAGAATTTTAAAGTTCATTTTAATTTATTGTACGGGAGCAATATGCCTTACAATATTCCCAATAGTGTTAAATACAGAAATGCTTTAACCATCAATGCCTATATCAGAGCGGATATTGGATTCAGTGCATTGCTCCTCAGTGAAAAAAACATTCGCAGAAGCCACAGCCCATTTAGAAATATTCAAAATGTTTGGGCTAGCCTCGAGATATTTAATTTAATAGACAAAGCAAATACGATTTCCTACCAATTAATAAAAGATTTTGCCAATAATATTTATGCCATCCCCAACCGGCTAACTCCAAGAATGCTCAATTTCAAAATAGTGAGCCGATTTTAAGCAACCCTGATTTGTTAATTCTTTTACGCTCATCTAAAAGAATATCTTTTATTTAACTTTTCCACTTTATTAATATTGAATGTTGATAATTAATTTGCATCAGATGTACGTCTTATTAATTAAATTTGAACATACCTTTTTCGAAACTACTATTATCCACCAACTCAGTTTTTTAATAAAAAACAAGTTGCTAAATTAAAACACCTTGACAGAAACAATCATCAACTTAGAAACCGTAAACCCTATAGATTTTTTTGGCGTTAACAATAACAAACTCGATATCCTCAAAAAAAAGTTTCCTCTTTTAAAAATATTAAGCAGGGGAACACAGATTAAATTAAGTGGTGCTCCGGAGCAGATTGAAGATGCTAAAGAAAAAATAGGTCTCCTTATCCAATACCTAGAACGAAATGGAAATATGAGTGAGAATTACTTAGAACAAATTCTTGGCGGTGACGATGAAAAATCAATCGATAATTTTGTTGACAGAAATCCTAATGACGTATTAGTTTTTGGTCCAAATGGAAAAACGGTAAGGGCTAGAACGGCCAACCAAAAAATGATGGTAGCCGCTTGTGATAAAAATGATATTGTTTTTGCTATTGGACCTGCTGGAACCGGAAAAACATACACTGCAGTTGCCTTAGCAGTAAGGGCTTTAAAAAATAAACTAGTAAAAAAGATAATCCTCACAAGACCCGCCGTAGAAGCAGGAGAAAGTCTTGGTTTTTTACCAGGCGACTTGAAAGAAAAAATAGACCCTTATTTAAGGCCTTTATACGACGCACTAGATGATATGATTCCTGCAGACAAATTGGGATACTACATGAGTACACGTACCATTGAGATTGCCCCATTGGCCTATATGCGTGGTCGCACATTGGATAATGCGTTTATTATTTTAGATGAAGCTCAAAATACCAATGATTTGCAAATAAAAATGTTCTTAACCCGTATAGGACCAAACGCGAAAGCTATCATAACGGGCGACCCAACACAAATCGACTTGCCCAAAAATCAACAAAGTGGATTATTTAAAGCTACAAGGATTCTAAAAAATATTGACGGCATATCATACATAGAATTAAATGAGGAAGATGTGGTAAGGCATCGCCTTGTAAAAGCAATCATCAAAGCCTATAATAAAGATGATGAAAAAAGCTAGTAATAACAGAAAAGAAAATACCTTCACAAATGAACCCTTATTTAAAAAATAATTATAATTAAACTTTTAACTTCATTCCCAATGCGTAAATCATTATTATCAATTGTATTAGGTGTTGCAATACTATTAATTAGTTGCAATAACAATTCTAAAGATCCACAAATAGCATTAACCCAATTTTTAGACGCCGTTGCAAAAAAAGACTTTATAGCAGCAAAATCAGTGTCTACAGAAGAAAGTAAATCAGTTTTAGATTTAATGGATAAGATGACTAGCATTGACTCCTCTTCAGATGAATTAAATAAATACGATCAAAGCAAGCTAGAGTTTGAGAAAGCAGTTATTGATGGAGACCATGCTACCATTGCAGCAAAAATAAAAGGTAGCGATGAGCGAATTAATTTTTCATTAACGAATGTTAAAGACGTTTGGAAAGTGGTATTTGATATGACATTCATCATGGGCGCAGCTCTTGACAAGCTTGATTTACAAAAATTAGCCACCGAAAAGCCGGCTAAAGATTTTTCTGAAATAAAAGAAAAAATAAAAAAGAGAATTGGCGAGAAAAGACAATTAGCTCCGCTAGATATTAAGTCGGAAAATAAATCGACTATTAATAAATCTGAAATGTTGAATGAAAGGGTTGACTTAAAAAACGCAAAGGTTGAAGCAAAACCATCTAATCAACCAATTATAGATTCTAGAGAGTCAAAGATGAGAGCAATGGAAGGAGTAAAAGAGAGAGTAGCAAGCCCTAAGAAAATAAATTAATTTTTTTTACAACCGCTCAACTAAACTACTTTAAGTGACTTCATGTAAAAAATGTAGTAAAATAGCAAAAAGTGTATTTTTACTACTTATCCCTATACTTTTTTCTTGTAACAATAATAAATATGTGAGACCCACCACTTCATTGGATGTAGGCAGGGATTTTATTCAAGCTAGTTTACATGGAGATTTCAAAACAGCAGAGATGCTCATTTTACAAGATGCAGACAATATTCAATTGTTTGAGACGTATAAACTATACTATAACAAGCTGACTGCTGAAAAGAAGAAAAGTTACCAAGCGGCTTCTTATGAGATAAATAAATACCTAGATATTAACGACTCCGTTACTATCATCAATTATTCCAATGACTACATGAAAAAGCCAATGGATATTAAGTTAATTAAACACAACAATGAATGGTGGATTGATTTCAAGTATACTTATTCAGGAAATCTTCCAATTAATTAAGTATGATAAAAAATCTTTTACTAGTAGGATTAGGAGGATTTATTGGCAGTATTTTACGATACTTGTCTTATTTTATTTCAAAACAAACCCCTGCCTTTTTTACTACTTGCTTAATAAATATTGTAGGTAGCTTATTGATAGGAATGGTGATAGGATTAAATTTAAAAGGCGGACACATTAATAACAATTGGAAATTATTTCTATCAACAGGTATCTGCGGAGGATTCACTACTTTCTCTACCTTTAGTATGGAGAATATCCAACTTTTACAACAAGGGAAAATCGTATTGTCAGTTATATATATAATGTCAAGTATTTTTTTGGGGGTATTGGCTGCATTTATTGGGTTTAAATTAACCAGCTAAATATTCAATCACTTTTGTACTTCCCCTAGATTTTCATACATTGTATTATAGAATAATCAAAAAATGACAAATAAAAATAAATATAAAATGGATCTACAAACTATTTTTATACTAATCTGTTTAGGCGTATTTACAGGTATGCTAAGTGGGGTTGTTGGTGTTGGGGGAGGCATTATTTTAGTACCGGCGCTGGTTTATTTGTTAGGATTTTCTCAACTGAATGCTCAGGGAACGTCCTTAGCCTTAATCATGTTTCCTGTTGGAATACTAGGGGTTCTTCAATACTATAAAAATGGACATATCGATTTTAGTATTGTACTAATCCTTGCGATAGGATTTATAATCGGAAGTTTTTTTGGCAGCAAAATCGCTTTAAATATACCTCAGGATATTACAAAAAAAATTTTCGCTTCCTTAATGATAATCATTGCAGTAAAAATGCTTTTTTTTGATACCAAAAAAAATACGACCACTACTACTTCAACACAAACCAACACTTTACATCATTAATTATTTAGACTTCCCCATTTTCCAAGCTTCTTAACAAACTTTTTAAGGGAAATAAATGTCTTGTTTTTTAACTCTACTTTTATTTCAGTCATAGCAGCTTATATACATACTAGTAGCTTTTATGAAAACTAATAGCTGCCATCAAAATATTGCCCTG
>CANICR010000143.1 GCA_947466405.1 Chitinophagaceae bacterium
AATAAGCTAATTATAACATATCCTACATTTGAAATTCTTCCTTTCTTAAAAAACAGAAACCATATCAATGGAGGTAAACTCATTGATGCACCTATTGTAGAAAGCATATGCAATTGACTATCTTCAGCTACATGAATTGAAAATGAAAAGTATTCAAATCCAATAAGATTTATAACTGCCATTATTATGGTGACGACTTTATAGGTGCCTGCTTTTTCATTAGGCAATATGATTGAAAATTTATCCATTTACAGGATTGCTGGCGGTTAATAAATTACACAACTTATATAAAACCCTTGCGCCTACATTTTCATCCCATTGGTTATGGCTCACACCCACTTCATTCAAATCAAAGCCAATTATTTTTCGGCCAGATTGAAATAATTTATGTAAAAGATAATAAATCTGCTCCGCCTCAAACCCACCCTGAACAGGCGTTCCAGTATGAGGGCACAACTTTGGATCAAGTCCATCAATATCAAAACTAATAAATACATGCTGAGGAAGTTGTGCTACTATTTCTTCTGTAATTTTCTTCCAGGTATCCCCTTCATACAAACGACTCTTAATATCCTTATCAAAGTACGTAACAACCCTTTCTTTACTTTTATTAATATAATCAAACTCCTCTTCACAATAATCCCTAATGCCTACTTGAACTAATTTCGATAAAGCAGGTATTTTTTCGAGTGCATTGAACATGATAGAAGCATGAGAATAATGAAACCCTTCATAGGCATTCCTTAAATCACAATGAGCATCAATTTGAAGAATACCAAAGTCGTTATAATTATCTGCAATTGCTTTAAAATATCCAAATGGAGTACTGTGATCACCACCCAATAAAGCAACGAGTTTTCCCTTTTTTAATAATTCAGTTGTTTGTTCATACACCCAGTCATTCAAGAAAACACTTCCGTGATTTATTTCTTTTAAAGTTTTAGTCATGAACTTATTACTAGATACCTCTTCGCCTTGAGAAATAAAATTAATATACAGCTCTGCTTCCTTTCTAAGGTAATCGCTTTTCATTAAAATTTTCTTATCGGGATTACGCATAAAAAAACCTTGCTTCCATACATCTGGATAATCTGGGTCAAATAAATCAACTTGAAGACTCGCTGTAAAAATATGATCTGGAGCTCTGGACGTGCCAGGTGAATAACTAACAGTTACTTCCCAAGGAATTGGCAAAATAACTAGACGAGCATCATTTTCATTGAAAGGGAGACCAAAAATATTATTATTTGGATTGCCTACTGAATTGGGATCAAAATTGGAGAGATCAGCCATATCGATATCTTAAATATTTATAAAACACAAAGATAAATGAAGATTATTTTTATCCATTAAAAAATATGAAATATCTATGCACTCCATTTGTTTTGAAGTACATTTGCATATTAATAAATTAGAGATGAAAAGATCACATATTATTATCCTTATTGGCATCGCATCCCTTATTATAGGTTTACTGATATTCTCTGTTGATTTTTCAACATATGATACTATTAGTTCTGCCAAAAACAAAGAAGGGAAATTCGTTCATGTAATAGCTCGTTTAGACAAATCGCAGCCTATAACCTATGATCCAATCAATAATCCAAATTACTTAACGTTTTATGCTGTAGATAGTTTAGGGGGTAAAACAAAAGTAGTTTACCATAATAGCAAACCTGCTGATCTTGAAAAAAGTGAAAGAATTGTATTGAAGGGCAAAATGCAGAAAGATTATTTCGAGTGCAAGGATATATTATTAAAATGTCCGAGTAAGTACAAAGACGACAAAAAGAATTTAGAGAAAAATATAAAAGAGCAAATAACTTCCTAATTAATTCCACAAACATCTATAATGAAATTTGAAGGAGAACACCTTTTACCTGGTCAATTTGGACATTTTTTTGTAATACTAGCATTAACATCCTCCCTACTTTCGTTGATTTCTTTTTTCATTGCATCAAGGTCTACATCAGATGACCAAAGAATACAATGGGAAAAATATGCAAGTATCAATTTTATCATACAGGCGCTGAGTATTATTTCTATTTTCACGATAATTTTTTACATCTGCTTTAATCACTATTATGAATACATGTATGCTTATAAGCATGCATCAAAAGAGCTTGAATCAAAGTATTTATTAGCTTGTATCTGGGAAGGCCAGGAAGGAAGTTTTTTATTATGGGCTATCTGGCATGCTGTTTTAGGAATCATCATTTGCTTTAATAAAAAATGGAAAGAATGGAAAGCCCCGGTAATGACGATAATCAGTTTGGCTCAATTCTTTTTAATGCTAATGATTTTGGGTATTTATTTTTTTGATGTAAGAATTGGGAATAGTCCATTTACATTAACCAGAAATGAGATTCCCGCACCTATATTTTCTCAGGCTAACTACTTAACTTTTATTAAAGACGGAATGGGATTAAATGTATTATTGAGGAATTATTGGATGGTCATACATCCTCCGATTTTGTTTCTTGGATTTGCATCTACTATAATTCCATTTGGCTTTGCGTATGCAGGTTTACAATCAAAGAAATATGAAGCATGGGTAAAACCGGTGTTACCTTGGGCATTATTTAGCGCTTGTGTTTTGGGTGTTGGGATAATGATGGGTGGAAAATGGGCTTATGAATCATTAAGTTTTGGTGGTTATTGGGCATGGGATCCGGTGGAAAATGCATCTTTTGTTCCCTGGTTAATACTTATTGCAGGAATTCACACCATGCTGATATATAAATCGACAGGCCGATCATTAAGAGCAAGTTTTCTTTTCTCAATACTAACATTTCTATTTGTACTTTATTCAACTTTCTTAACCCGTACAGGCATTTTGGGTGACACTTCCGTGCATGCTTTTACAGAAGCTGGGAAAGCCATTAATATTATGATTGGCATATTCGTCCTTTCATTTGCTGTACCAATGCTGGCTCTCTATTTTATCAATTTAAAAAGCATCCCAACTATACACCAGGAAGAAGACTCCCGCTCTAGAGAATTTTTAATGTTTGTTGGATCTTTGATTTTGTTTTTATCTGCTATATTTATTATTACAATTACTTCTATACCTGTATATAATAAAACACCATTTTTAAAAGACCTGATTTCAAAAATCCATCATGGCCCATTGGCAATGCCAGAAGATGCGGAATTCATCTACAACAAAGTAATGATTATCGTCTCAATTTTTATTGGATTCCTTACGGCTACTGCACAATACTACAAATACAAATCAACTCCTAAGGGCTATGTTAAAAAAAATATTATATACCCTTTCATTACTAGCATTGTTATTTCGTCATTGATTTTCATTTTTTACCCTATAACATTTCAAAAAAACGGAATTGGATTTTTAGTAGCGATTTACATTGCATTATTTTATTCCATTTATGCGAGTATTGCTAATGCTATGTATATTTCATTAGTAATAAAAAACAAATTAAAAATAGCCGGTGGATCTGTTGCACATGCTGGATTTGCTTTGATGATAACCGGGATTTTAATTTCTAGTAGCAATAAAAAAATCATCAGTGATAGTAAGGTCAACGGAATAAATGTTCCTTTATCAAAAGACCCAATGACAAAGCAACAGGACAATCCAACAGAAAACTTAACACTTATTAGACAGTTGCCAACTACAATGGATCCTTATGAAGTGACTTATTTAAAGGATTCTGTAGGCAATGAAAAAGGTAGAAAATTCTATACCCTCCAATTTCAAGATAAAAATACTAAAGAAATTTTCAGTTTAAATCCTGATGTATATCTCATGAAAGACAATAACATGAGTAGCAATCCAGATACAAAGACTTTTTTAACCAAAGACATCTTCACCTACGTGTCATTTGCCATCAACGACAAAATGAATAAAGACACTAATTCATTTAAAATCATTGAACTGGCTGAAGGAGAAAAAAGCTATTATTCTAATGGTTATTTTACATTGAATAAAGTAATTAAAAATCCAAATAATTCTAAATATCATTATACTAATAACGATATTGCTTTAATGGCAGATATCACATTTGTGAGCAAAGACAGCATGCATTATATGGCTATGCCTGTTATTCAAGCGGATAGTCTTGGGCTTTTACAAATAGATGATACCATTTATGCGCAAAATCTTTTTGTAAAATTTGCTGGGGTAAGTGATCATCAAAAAATAAAAATTGGTATCAAAGAATCGCAAAGTCTAATCGATTTCATTACTGTAAAATCATATATATTCCCTTATATAAACCTTGTTTGGTTAGGGTTAATTATTATGTCATTAGGGATTTTTATAAGCATGTTAAATCGATTTGAATTTTCTAATATCAAGTCTACTATTTTACTAATACTTATTTCTATAGGCTTATTTTATATGTTCTTATTGGCTAACTAGTTGATCATTATTTGTATTTTTTTAACAAATAAAAAGATTACAAAAAACAATTTGATGTATTAAGTATTAATTGATTTATCTAAATTTACATAGATGAATATACTGTTTAATAATATACTCCGAATTATATTTGTTTCATCATTTATTTTCTATTCT
>CANICR010000144.1 GCA_947466405.1 Chitinophagaceae bacterium
CAGCCTTTTTCTTTAGCGGATAGCAGTGAATAAAAACTTTAAACAAGGCTATATATCCCAAAAATCCGAAAAAATTAAAAATCAAACTATTAATATAATAATTACCCCTGGCAATGATATTTGAAATAGCCAATAATTTAATGCCAATATTTGTACGCAGATCATTCCAATAAGAATCTACAGTTCTAAAAAAATTTCCATACTGATCAGCATAATGAGAAGTCGTTATGTCTTTAAAATAGGCTAATGGATTACTTATTAAAAGTTTGTATTCTATAAACCCTTCTTTATTTAATCCCCAATAATCATTTAGGGGGTAGTATTTATTATTTATCCATCCAATGGCTAATGCGGCAATGATTTTAACAATGAACAACAAAAAAATACCCCATGGCTTAATACCTATCTGGGTTACAAACTTTATTCGTAGTAACAAATATGAAAAGATAGCAAAACAAAAGACAAATAGGAGAATATCCAAACTAATGAATTTTATAAGAAAGATAACTGAATATGATTAATTATCCAATATATTTTATTCCCAAAAACAGATTGGGTGGGGACTATACTTCTGAAATAATTATTTAAAAAAAAATGGCCATTTTTTCGTGCAGATTAAAATTCATCTTATCTTTGCATGACCTCTAGGATATTTCATTCATTCTTCGGTCATTTTCGCAGACATTTTTTTATTTTATTGCACAGTTTTGTACTTTATAAATAGTTAAAGTTCGTCTGTATTTATAAATTATTTTTTAATTAAAATTAATGGCCAAGTATATCTTTGTTACGGGTGGTGTTACCTCCTCTTTAGGAAAAGGAATTATTGCAGCTTCATTAGCAAAATTACTTCAAAGTAGAGGCCTCAAAGTAACCATTCAAAAGTTTGACCCTTACATAAATGTTGATCCTGGCACATTAAATCCATACGAACATGGCGAATGCTATGTAACGGATGATGGAGCAGAAACCGATCTTGATCTTGGCCACTATGAAAGATTTCTAAACTTACCTACTTCACAAGCCAACAATGTAACAACGGGTAGAATTTACCAAACAGTTATTAATAAAGAAAGAGAAGGGGATTATTTAGGCAAAACAGTTCAGGTTGTACCACACATTACTGATGAAATTAAAAGAAGAATGATGCTGTTAGGGAATAGCGGCAATTTTGATATTATCATTACTGAATTAGGCGGAACTGTTGGCGATATTGAAAGTTTGCCTTTTGTGGAAGCTGTACGTCAAATCCAGTGGGAATTACCTGAAGAGGATTGTATTGTTGTTCACCTCACCTTAATCCCTTATTTAAAAGCAGCCAAAGAATTAAAAACGAAACCTACACAACATAGTGTTCGATTATTAAGTCAGGAAGGAGTTCACCCAAATGTGATTGTTTGCAGAACTGAGAAACCATTAAATCAAGAATTGAGAAGAAAGATTGCTTTGTTTTGCAATGTAAAACCAGAAGCAGTGATTGAAGCCATGGATGCTAATTCTATCTATGAAGTCCCCTTAAAAATGTTACAGGAAGGATTAGACGTAATCGTTTTAAAAAAACTTCGAATAAATGGTTATGCTGCCCCCGAATTAACCAAATGGAACAGCTTCCTTCAAAAGCTTGCTACTCCTAAACATAAAGTAAACATTGGACTCATAGGAAAATACGTAGAATTGCAAGATGCCTATAAATCAATTTTAGAAGCATTTGTTCATGCTGGTGCTGGAAATCAATGTAAAGTACAAATTGTAAATGTTCATAGCGAACATTTATCACCTAAAAACGTACACGAGAAATTAAAAGACTTAGATGGATTATTAGTTGCCCCAGGATTTGGCGCAAGGGGTGTTGACGGAAAAATTGAAGCCGTAAAATATGCCAGAGAAAATAAAATGCCATTCTTTGGAATTTGTTTGGGGATGCAAATGGCTGTCATTGAATTTGGACGAAATGTATTAGGATGGAGTGATGCCCATTCTACTGAGATGGATTCAGCGACAACTCATCCGGTTATTGCCCTAATGGAAGAACAAAAGAAAATCAAAAACAAAGGTGGCACCATGCGACTTGGCGCTTATGATTGCGATATTGAAAAAGAAAGTTTGGCCCACCAAATTTATGACAATACACAAATTAGCGAACGTCATCGTCATCGTTGGGAATTCAATAATAATTATTTATCAGATTACACAAATGCCGGATTAATTCCAAGCGGGAAAAATACAATTAAAAATCTAGTTGAAATTGTAGAATTAAAAGACCATCCTTTTTTTATTGGTGTACAATATCATCCTGAATTAAAAAGTACTGTAGAAAATCCTCATCCATTATTTGTCGGTTTTGTAAAAGCAGCTAGAGCCTTTTCCGAAAGCAATAAATCAGCTTCAGATAAACAAACCGTATAACAATACCATTAACTTTGCTGCATGCAAAAACTAAGCATGGACGAATTGAACAGATTAACTCCTGAGGAATTTAAACGTTCCGAAAAAACATCTGTAATTGCTGTTTTAGAAAATATCAGAAGCGCATATAATGTTGGAAGTGTTTTTAGAACCTCCGATGCCTTTTTATTAGAATCCGTTTATCTTATTGGTTACACAGCTCAGCCTCCACATAAAGAAATTAAAAAAACAGCTTTAGGCGCTGAAGACACTGTTAATTGGACATATTTCCCTGATTCTATTTCTGCAATTAAGTATTTAAAATCTATTAATTATACCATATTTGCGATTGAGCAGGTAAAAGACAGTTTATCCTTGGAAAAAATAAAGTTTGTTCCTACAGATAAAATTGCAGTCATATTTGGAAATGAAGTTACCGGAGTAGATCAGGAAACTATTCTTCATTGTGATGGATGTATTGAAATACCACAATTGGGCATGAAACATTCTCTTAATATTGCCACGGCTGCTGGCGTTGTATTATGGGAAATTATTAAAAACAGAATGTCTACTTCAGGCACATAATTTTATAATATCCTTTATGAAATTTATTCAAAAATATTTATCGCTTATAAAATTTTCACATACTATTTTCGCTATGCCATTTGCGATGATAGGCTTTTTTTTAGGGGTGGCTTATTTACATATAAATAATTTGACCAACGACTATTTCAAATCAAATGGAATAATCTTAAGTATCAGCTTGGTAATATTATGTATGATATTTGCCAGAAGTGCAGCAATGGCATTTAATCGATATCTAGATCATGCTATTGACGCAAAAAATCCAAGAACGGCAGTGCGAGAAATTCCTTCCGGTAAAATAACCCCTTTACATGCATTGTACTTCACTAGAGCATGTTGTTTACTTTTTATAATAACTTGCTATTTCATTAATCCCATTTGTTTTTATTTAAGTTTCATAGCCCTTTTTATTATTTTATTTTATAGTTATACCAAAAGATTTACTCCGTTGTGTCATTTGGTATTGGGTATTGGATTAAGCTTGGCACCAATTGGAGCATTCCTAGCCGTTACCGGCGTTTTTCAAATGATGCCTGTTTTATTTTCAATAATTGTATTTTGTTGGGTAAGCGGATTTGATATTATATATGCTTTACAAGATGAAGACTTTGATAAAGACAATAATTTATTTTCAATTCCTGCATTATTGGGAAAAAAGAAAGCGCTATTAATTTCTACTATACTTCACCTTATTACAGCAATTGTAGTAGTCTATATTGGTTATTATGGTGAATTTAAAATCTACTATTGGATAGGAGCTACGATATTTATCAGTATGTTATTCTATCAACACAGCATTGTTAATCCTGATGATTTAAGCAGGGTAAATATTGCATTTATGACAGCTAATGGCATTGCGTCCGTAGCTTTTTCTATTTTAGTAATAACTGATATTTTGTCAAATACAACAATCTAAAGTATTAAATTCCAAATCATTTGATTCATCCATTTACCTGATTCTGGATCATCATCATTCATCCAATTCTTTGTTTTTTCTTTTATTGTTATTATAGCGGATTTACTAGTAAACATATTTTTAGTTTCCAATGGTTCATCTATAATAATAATTGTATCCTTAATAGTTACTTTATTGGCGATCCAAGAAGTATACAATCTAGGAATAGTCATCCCTAATATCATACCTGGCAAATTATTAATAGTACATGGCCCTCCAGGAATAGTAAACTCTTCTGAAAAAAATGCAAATACATATATACTATCCATAATTATACCAATGGCTTTTTTGCAATTATAACCAGCAATAATTCTATTCTCATTCGTTAATTTCCATTGAATATTTTTAATGGAGTCTTTAATATTGAATATACTTCCAAATATTTCTTTTTTTAAATGATAAGTAGCGTTATTGAAATCTGTGTACCACACATATTTATCTTCTCCTTGCCTTAAAAATTCAGGAAGCGATTCTTTATTTTCCCATCTATCAAATTGACATATACTTTTATTGTTTGAAAAAGTGTATTTGTAAAAAACGGTTTTAAAAGTAGGTATTTTATCTTTCATGCTTTCAGCCCA
>CANICR010000145.1 GCA_947466405.1 Chitinophagaceae bacterium
AAAGGGGCGAATTTATGAAAATCGTCAGCAGTAATGGCGGACAAAATAACGCAAATACTACCCAGGACAGAACTTTCTATTATGAAGTATTCCCTTCCAATCAACTGGAAACAGGGTTATGGCTTGAGAGTGAGCGCATGCTGCATCCTGTAATCAATGAAATTGGTGTAAAAACACAAAATGAAGTAGTTAAGGAAGAAAAAAGAATGAGGGTTGATAACCAGCCTTATGGGAATTTTCTTGGAGAAGTAATGAAACGCTTATTTGTAAAACATCCATACAAATGGGTGCCAATTGGAAGTATGGAACATTTAGACTCTGCCACATTAGGCGAATTCATTGCCTTCAATAAAAAATATTATACCCCAAACAATGCTGCTTTAGTGATTGCCGGTAATATAGATATTGAAAAAACAAAGAAATTGGTATCCGCATACTTTTCGGAAGTTCAACGAGGGGTTGCTTTAGAAAAAGTAAATATTCAAGAAGATCCAATTACAAAAGAGCTTATTGATACAGCCTACGATAATAATATACAATTACCTGCGATAATGACAGCCTACAGAACACCAGGAGAAACTAGCAAAGAATCAATTGCATTAGAACTAGCATCAAGCGTTTTAAGCCAGGGAGCTAGTAGCAGGATGTATAAAAAAATGGTTGACGATAAAAAAAATGCATTACAAGTTGGCTGCTTTAACTATGCATTAGAAGATTATGGCGCCTATATTACTTATGCATTACCGAATGATAATACTTCATTAGACATTTTATTAAAAGATATGGATGATGAAATAGTTAAACTACAAAATACACTCATTAGCGAAAATGAATTCACAAAAATCCGCAACCAATATGAAAACGATTACATTGGTAAAAATCAAAAAATGTTGGGCGTTGCAGAAAATTTAGCTGACGGATATATATTCCACAACAAAAACTCTAATTACGTTAATGAAGAGTTAGAAGAAGTAAGAAAAGTTACAAGAGAGGATATTCAAAATGTAGCGAAGAAATATCTTAATAAAAATCAACGCGTTGTTGTATACTATTTACCAAAAAAATAATTCCTATACTTTCTAACAATCGAAAAAAATAACCGATGTATAAATATTTAATAACCATTTTATTGTCTTCTTTAGCTTTAACAGGTTTTTCACAAGATAAACTAGATAGAAGCAAAGCTCCTAAAGCTGGACCAGCGCCTGTCATCACCATCAATGACCCTGCAATCATTACACTTCCTAATGGCATTACGGTCATAGTAGTAGAAAACCACAAATTGCCAAAAGTCGCTGCCACATTAAGTATAGACAGAGGTCCTATTGTTGAAGGCAGTAAAGCTGGCGTGAATAATTTTATGGGCCAGATGCTTGGAGAAGGAACCACCAAAACACCCAAAGATGTATTTGATGAAAAAGTAGACCAAATGGGCGCCAATGTAAATTTATTTGCAAGCGGAGGAGCTGCGTCTGCACTTAGTCGTTATTTCGAAAGCGCCTTTTTATTGATGTCTGAAGCCATCCAATATCCAGCATTTCCTCAAGAATCATTTGAGAAAATAAAATCACAAACATTAACAAGTTTAAAGTCTAATGAAAAAAGTGCTTCCGCAATTTCAGCTAGGGTTGTTAATGCTTTAGCTTTTGGAAAAAATTCAGCACAAGGTGAATTTGAAACTGAAGAAACTATTAAATCAATTACTTTAAAAGATATTAAAACGGCTTATAAAGAAAGTATTACCCCTTCTCGCTGTTATATCACATTCGTAGGCGATATTACTCCAGAGGCAGCGAAAGCTTTAGTAATAAAAGCATTTGGTAATTGGAAAGGGAAAAAATTAAGCACGCCTGAAAATGCCAATGTGGAAAATGTTCATGGAACAGAAATAAATTTCGTCAATATACCGACGGCTGTTCAAGGCGAAATAACTGTAAGTAATTTAATCAATAACCCACTAAGCAACCCCGACTATCATGCATTAGCGATTGCGAATCAGATTTTAGGTGGAGGTGCTGAAAGCAAGCTATTTATGAACTTAAGAGAAAAACACGGGTTTACTTATGGCAGCTACTCAAGAGTTGGGAGCGGAAGGTTTCAAACACAATTTACTAGCAGTGCACAGGTGAGAAGCGAAAAAGCCGATAGTGCTATTGCAGAAATAATGAATGAAATATCGAATATGCGTGAAGGCAAAATAACTAAGGAAGAACTAGATAATGCCAAAGCAAAATACAACGGTTCGTTTGCATTAGGAATGGAAGATCCAGAAAGGACAGCCTCTTACGCCTCTAATATTCTAATCAATAATTTACCAAAAGACTATTACCGTACTTTCTTACAAAAAATAAATGCAGTTACCATTGAAGACGTGCAAAATGTATCAAAGAAGTATTTCGAAAAAGAAAATAGCCGTATTATTATAGTTGGAAACGAAAATAAAATATTATCAAACTTAAGTAAACTTGGATACCCTATTAAAAAATACGACAAGTATGCAAGTGGGATAATTGAAAAGCCAAAAGATATAAACCTTAAAGAATCAGATAAAACCTCTGAAGCTGTTTCAGCCTCCTCCATTATTCAAGATTATTTAAAAGCAATAGGCGGAAAAGAAGAAGCAAAAAAAATAAACACCGTTAAAGCTTCTTTTACTATGGAGCTTATGGGAAGGAGTTTTGAAGGGACAGATATAAGAATGTCTCCCAACAAACATTATTCTGAAATTAGAATGGGAGAAATGAAAGTAATGCAACAGTTATTTGATGGAAGCAAAGGGTATCAAGCTCAGATGGGGCAAAAAAAGGAAATGGAAGAAAAAGAAATAAAAGAATCACAAGATGACAAAGCGATCATCCCTCAAATCTTTTACCTAACCGCTGATTACAAATTACTTTACTTAGGGACTGAAAAATCAGGAGACGAATTGACTTACAAAATAAAAGTAACAAAGCCTAGTCAGAAAGTATCTATTGAATACTATTCAACAAAAACAGGTCTATTGTTAAAAGATGAAAGTTCTACAGATGCGGGTGGAACCGAAATGACTATCTCTACAGAATATAGTAATTATAAAAAAATTGGTAATATTCTACTTCCTTACATAATAACACAAAACGTTGGAGAACAACAATTTTCTATGAATATGGGAGAAATTAAAATCAATGAAGGTGTGACTGATGAGGATTTTAAAGAAAAAAATTAACACTAACCCAACTTACCAAAAAAGCTCATAATTTAATTATGGGCTTTTTTTATAGCTTAATGATTTTCTTCCTCACAAATATTTGGTCTTGCTGCACTTGAAGTATATAAATTCCTGGGCTTAATTTACTCCCAATTGATATCGACTTAAAATCTCTTTTAGTATCACTTTCTATCAAGACACCTTGAAGATTGTATATTTTAATAAAAACCAAATCAGTATAGCCATTATTTATTTCAACTTTAAAATTATTGTTAGAGGGATTGGGAAATACTTTTATACGAGATAGATTCAAATTATTTTCTTTTGTGCTTAATATTCTATTTGAATTTTTATAACAATTTGATGTAAATAATTTCAACCCTTTTTTATTACCTAAACAGCTATTATTTGCGCTAGCATATATACTATCATTGATTCCTATAGGTAAAAAATGAGCTTTTATTATATTTGTATTCATTCCTCTATCAATCATTGCACCAGCAGGTAAAAACCATGTATAAGACAAAGCATTAGCTACATTACTACATGACAAATAAACAGATTCATTTGAATTAACTATTGAGCAAATGTTTCCAGGAAATGCAATATTTTTAGGCGCTTGTAAAACAGGTACTATTATTGCCGAAACTTTAGCTCTCTTTGAAGAAACACATGAAGTCAATGTATCTCTGGATGTAACAAAATAAGATTTGGTAGAAGAAAGATAATTAATATTAAGTGAATCCATGTTACGTACAATGCAAACGCCTCCGGAAATTGACGAAAACCAATCAGTTACATTTCCATTTAATGAATTTGCTTTTAGTGTAATTTGGCCTTTTCCACATCTTGATGACCCTAATACTGTAGGCATAGCTGGTATTGGATTGATGATTGCACTAATCTGCTCTCGTGAAGAAACACAACCAGTTGAACTATTTTTAAGTTCTATATAATACATTTTAGTAGTCGTTAAAATTGGCGTTGTAAATCTTGAGCTACTTGATATTAAATTAACACCAATTACACTATTATACCAAGCATATTTCTCAAACGAATTTGTTGGCGTTGCTAAATTGAAATAAATCTTACCTGCCCCACACCTTGACACTGAATTAACAATCGGTAAAAGTGGTTTTTGATTTATCATAACAGTCACTGGGACTTTTTCATTAGAAATACAGTTGGTAACAATATCATAATTTGCCACCCAATATGTTGTAGTATTACTC
>CANICR010000146.1 GCA_947466405.1 Chitinophagaceae bacterium
AAAATATGTACATTTACAGATGAAAACAAAAGAAGAAATTGTAGCCAATTGGTTGCCAAGATACACAGGAGAGCAACTTGAAAATTTTGGTGAGTACATATTGCTTACCAATTTTTCAAATTATGTAAAGCTATTTGCACAATGGAATAAAGTAGAAGTGATTGGTTTGGATAGATCAATGCAGTGTGCTACAGCTGATAATATTACTATCATTAATTTTGGAATGGGGAGTCCTGGGGCTGCGACAATTATGGATTTATTAACCGCTATCAAACCTAAGTCTGTATTGTTTTTAGGTAAATGTGGTGGATTGAAAAAAAGAAATAAAATTGGTGATTTGATACTTCCAATTGCAGCAATCAGAGGCGAAGGTACCAGTAATGATTATTTCCCTCCTGAAGTTCCTGCCTTACCTGCGTTTGCATTACAAAAAGCAATATCAACAACTATAAGAGATTACGAATGTGATTATTGGACAGGCGTCTGCTACACAACCAATCGCAGGGTTTGGGAACATGATGAAATTTTTAAAGAATATCTTCAAAAGATTCGAGCCTATGCCATTGATATGGAAACGGCTACGATTTTTACTGTAGGATTTTATAATAAAATACCAACAGGAGCATTATTGCTTGTAAGCGATTCTCCGATGGTGCCGGAAGGGGTAAAAACAGAAGCAAGTGACAGCATGGTGACTGCTCAATATGTAGAAAGGCATCTTAAAATTGGAGTTGACTCATTAAAGCAATTAATTAATGATGGTCTAACCGTGAGGCATTTGAAATTTTAATTTTTGATGTGAACGTAATTAATAATAATTATTATTAACATTCATTATAGTCATTCATCTATTATGCGTCCTCTTTTAGAAGTGAAAAATCTATCCATTCGATTTGAAAATGAGGAAAATAAATTAAAGGCAGTTGATGATATTTCTTTCTCTGTATATTCCAATGATATAACTGCTATAATTGGTGAAAGTGGTTCAGGTAAAACACTGACCGCATTATCTTTATTGCAATTACTCCCCGCGAATGCAATAACAACCGGCCAGTTGTTATTTAGCGAAGATTTCAATAAGAGAATATCCCTCTCTGAACTTTCTAAAAAAGAAATTTACAATATCAGGGGAAGAAAAATCGCCATGATTTTTCAAGATCCTATGAGTTCATTAAATCCATTGATGACATGTGGTGAACAAATAATGGAAGTGATTACAATTCATTTGAAAATAAATAAAAAGGAGGCCAAGCGAAAAACAATTGAATTGCTTCATCAGGTCGAACTCCCCAACCCAGCAATAATTTTCGACAGATTTCCACATCAAATTAGCGGAGGACAAAAACAGCGCATCATGATTGCGATGGCTATTTCATGCAATCCTTGTTTAATTATTGCAGATGAACCAACTACAGCGCTTGACGTGCTGGTGCAAAAAAAAATAGTAGATTTATTAATAAAATTGCAACGTCAAAATAATTTTTCAATTTTATTGATTACTCATGATTTAGGATTAGTAGCAGATATGGCAACAAAAGTAATCGTGCTACAAAAAGGAAGGATTGTTGAAGAAGGCGAGGTTAAAGAAGTGTTATTAAACCCAAAAAATAATTATACAAAAGCACTGCTTAATTGCAGACCGACTTTTCAAAGTAAAGGAAAAAAGCTTCCAGTAGTAAATGAAAATTCATCGATGGTCAGCAACTTAGTAATTGAAAAAGAGATGAATGATCAACAAGATGTAAAATTTGATTCACTCCCAATATTGTCAGTGCAAGATCTAAAAGTTTATTTTCCAATAAAGAAAAATATTTTTGGGAAGACTATGTTATTCCAAAAAGCAATAGATGGAATTAGTTTTGATGTGTTTCAAAATGAAACAATTGGAATAGTAGGTGAAAGTGGTTGTGGAAAAACAACCCTCAGTAGAACAATTCTTCAATTAATAAAACCAACATCCGGAAAAATATTCATAAATAGAAAAGATATCTTTCAAAATAAAAATATTAGTTTATCTGATAAAAAAGAATTGCAAATAGTATTTCAAAATCCATTTGGTACTTTAAATCCTAGAATAACCGTTGAGAATGCTATTATAGAACCATTACAAGTACACCGTATTAAATCTGATTATACAGAACGAAAAGATAGAGTTCGTGAATTATTTCATCAAGTTGGCCTCAATCCTAATCATGTAAACAGGTATCCCCATCAGTTTAGTGGAGGACAACAACAAAGAATTTGTATAGCAAGGGCGTTGGCTTTAGAACCTCAATTTCTAATATTTGATGAAAGTGTTTCAGCTTTAGATGTCAGTATTCAAGCTCAAATCCTTAATCTGATAAATGAACTAAAATCAGCATATAAATTTACGTCTATTTTTATTTCACACGATTTATCAGTCATTCATTATGTCAGCGACCGAATATTGGTCATGAATCATGGCAAAATTGTAGAAGAAGGCTTGGCCGATAAAATCATATA
This sequence comes from Chitinophagaceae bacterium, assembly GCA_947466405.1. Taxonomy (GTDB): domain Bacteria; phylum Bacteroidota; class Bacteroidia; order Chitinophagales; family Chitinophagaceae; genus Ferruginibacter. The sequence continues at coordinate 2,485 of CANICR010000146.1, forward strand.
TAATCCGGAACACAAATACACTCAGCAACTGATTGATGCTATCCCTGGAAAAAATATTTACAAAAACTAACAATTAAAAGTTGTTTTTTTGCATTAACTTCGCCCTCTCAAAATCATGCCGTAACATGATATGTGCCTTTTTTTTTGAAGGGCTTATTTAAAAAGATGTTTTCTCAATTTTACGGTGATTGATAATTAACCAAAAATTAATTTTAAATGAAATTATCTCAGTTCCGTTTTGATTTGCCACTTAATTTAATTGCACAAAATCCAACAAAAAGAAGGGAAGATAGTCGCTTGATGGTAATACACCGTAAAACAGGCCAAATCGAAAACAGAGAATTTTCTGACATCATGGAATACTTTGATGACAAAGATGTTTTTGTTGTAAATAATACAAAAGTATTTCCTGCCAGAATGTATGGCCGTAAAGAAAAAACCGGTGCTAAAATTGAAGTTTTTTTATTAAGAGAATTAAATAAAGCCAATAAACTATGGGATGTAATTGTTGATCCTGCTAGAAAAATTAGAGTAGGTAATAAATTATATTTTGGTGAAAATGATGAGTTGGTTGCAGAGGTGATTGACAACACAACTAGTAGAGGAAGAACGATTAGATTTCTTTGGGATGATACAGATGACGCTTTTAAAGAAATGCTTGAAGTGATGGGTGAAACTCCCTTACCTAAATATATTAAACGTAAACCGGAACAAGAAGATAAAGAACGTTATCAAACTGTATATGCAAAATATGAAGGAGCAGTGGCTGCGCCTACTGCTGGTATGCATTTTAGTAAGGAACTAATAAAGCGTTTGGAAATACAAGGCATTCGATTTGCAGAAGTTACTCTCCATACGGGATTAGGTACATTTCGCCCGATTGAGGTAGAGGATTTAAGCAAGCATAAAATGGATGCAGAATATTATAAAATAGATGAAACGGCATGTTCCATTGTTAATAAAGCACGCGAAGGGAACAGAAGAATTTGTTCCATTGGAACTACCACAATGAGGGCTATGGAAACATCGTATACTGCAGAGAAATTATTAAAACCATCTGAAGGCTGGACCAATCATTTTATTCATCCACCTTATAATTTTAATATAGCAGATGCATTGGTTACAAATTTTCATTTGCCTAAAACAAGTTTATTTATAATGGCCTGCGCATTTGCAGGATATGATTTGATGATTGAAGCCTATCAAAAAGCAATTAAAGATAAATATCGATTCTTCAGTTATGGAGATGCTATGTTAATTATATAAAGTCTAATGAAATTTCAAATTACAATAGGTCGGTGTTTTACCGGCCTTTTTTATTTTAATGCTTTAGACTTTTGCAGTATTGATTTTCGGGAATAGATTAAAAAAAAGAGGCCACGATAGAAATCACGGCCGTTATTAATCCAATATCCTATGAAAAACCATCATTAAAACGCCAGACTTTCGTTTTTAGTATATTTTTCAGGAAATATTTTAAAAAAAGTACTTTTTTATAGGGGAATTGAAAATTTTTCAGACAACATAGTTAAATCATCAACAATATCTTGTAGCAATGAAATTCCGTTTTTCCTTCTATATGCTTCGATTTGTCTTTCAGGGTCACCTGGTATAATTACTTTTTCATTTTCATTAATTGGTTCAGCTTGTCGGAATCTTTGAATCCATTGATCCATGCCAATTTTAAAATCATCAGCAGTTCGAAAGGCATCAATTCTCATTGCACCAAAAAAATGACCAATTCCTTTCCCAGGCTGATTTTCTGGCATTGGAATGTATGCAGGAAATGGGGGAACCCAAGGGCCAAAATTAGCACCACTCAATACCCCAGAGAAAATATCTACAATAGACGCTAACATGAATCCTTTATGACTACTATGTTCTCTGTCACTTCCAAGTGGCAATAAAGCGCCACCTTT
>CANICR010000147.1 GCA_947466405.1 Chitinophagaceae bacterium
GATTCGCCCGATAGTTTCAATAAAATTCTTTTGTATTTAGGTAACATGTTTTTCGGTTTTATATAAAGGTTAATAAAGTAAAGCAATTTCCATAAAAAAACCCGGTTTAAAACCGGGTTTCAAAAATAATTTATCCTAATGCTACTCTTTTGAATTCAGTAACTTTTAAATCGGCATGAATAGATTTTAAATATTCTGCTACAGATTTATTGCCATCTTTAACAAAAGCCTGTGCCATTAAAGTATTGTCTTTAAAAAATTTATTTAATTTACCCATTGCGATTTTCTCCGCCATTTCAGCTGGCTTACCTTCAGCTTTCACTAATTCTATTGCAATTTCTTTCTCCCTTGCTATCACTTCAGGTGAAATTGATGTTTCATCAACAGCTAATGGATTCATAGCGGCAATTTGCATAGCTACATCTTTTCCAGCTTCTGCCGATTCAACAGACAATCCTACCAAAACACCCATTCTATTTGCACCGTGTATATAACTGGCAACGAAAGGAGCTTCTACTCTTTCAAATTTAGAAACTTCAATTTTTTCGCCAATAGCCGCTAATTTATCATTGATCATATCAGAAACTTTAGCACCATTTATTTGAACATTGCTAAGCTCTTCAACTGATTTTACATTATTGGCAATTGCTGCATCCATTATACTTGTAGCAAAAGCTACGAAATCTGCATTCTTACTTACGAAATCAGTTTCGCAACTAATACAAAGCACAATTCCTGATTTATTGTCTGGTAAAGTCTTTGCTAATATTACACCTTCTTTCGCTTCACGATCACTACGCTTTGCGGCAACTTTTTGACCTTGTTTACGCAACCAATCAATAGCTGCTTCAAAATCTCCATTGCTTTCTGTTAATGCTTTGCGGCAATCCATCATTCCGGCTCCAGTTGCCTGACGTAATTTGTTGATATCTGTTGCTGTAATTGTACTCATTTTTATTCCTATTTTATTCTCTTTCAATGAGAAAGAATTAGTAAAGAAATTTTTATTTACCTGCTGGTCTTCTTCCTGCACCTGCACTAGCTGGACGACGTTTAGCTGGCGCACCGCCACCTGCACCTCTTGAACGCTTACCTTTATCATCTCCTGCATCTACTTTTTGTTCAAAACGAGCAGCTTTTGCTTCTGCGCTTTCTTCTATATCCGAATTATTATCTTCTTCTTCTTTATTTGCTTGACGCTCTTGCAAACCTTCAGCAATAGCAGCAGTAATATAATTTACAATGATAGCAATTGATTTAGTAGCATCGTCGTTAGCTGGTATTGCAAAATCAACTTTATTAGGATCGCAATTTGTATCTACCATACCAAATGTGCTGATATTTAAGCGCCTAGCTTCAGCCAATGCAATATGCTCATGACCAATATCTACCATAAATAAAGCAGCAGGAATACGGCTAATTTGAGCTATACCACCTAATACTTTTTCCATTTTATCCTTATCTCTAGTAAGGGTTAATCTTTCTTTTTTCGTAAGATTTTCTGCACTACCATCGCCTAGTAATTTTTCAATGCTTTGCATTTTCTTCACACTCTTACGTACTGTATTAAAGTTGGTAAGCATACCACCTAACCAACGTTCAGTAACAAATGGCATATTTACGCGCTTAGCACTTTCTTGAACTATTTCTTTTGCTTGTTTTTTTGTGGCAACAAACATTATTTTTTTACCACTACGAGCAATCGCTTTCATTGCGGCTGCGGCTTCTTGCAAACCTTCCACTGTTTTGTTAAGGTCGATGATATGAATCCCTTTCTTTTCTGCAAAGATGTAAGGAAGCATTTTAGGATTCCACTTTTTCTTTAAGTGACCAAAGTGAACACCTGCTTCTAAAAGCTGCTGTTGTAGAGATGTATTTTCCATTATTTTAATTTAATGTTTGAATGTGTAAAGTTTAAAATCTAAGCGATCATGTGTAAGGAATTTAACATAAACCTTATACAGTAAAGCTGAAATAACAAAGCAATTAACGCTTACTGAACTGGAAGCTTCTTCTTGCTTTCTTGCGTCCTGGTTTTTTACGTTCTACAGAACGAGGATCACGCTTCAACAAACCAGCTGCTTTTAAAACTGGACGATATTCAGCGTTTACTTCTAGCAGCGCTCTTGAAATAGCTAATTTTGTAGCTTCTGCCTGACCTTTTACACCACCACCAGTTGCATTTACTAGAATATCAAACTTATCAGCAACCTCTACTGTTTTAAGAGGAGCCTCTACTTGATTTTGTAAATACACTAGCGGAAAATAAGTTTTATAGTCTTTTCCGTTTACTGTTATTTTACCACTTCCTTTTGAAAGGAAAACTCGAGTAACAGCTTCTTTTCTACGGCCGACTGCATTTTTTTGCTTTTCCATTTATTATATTTTTTTATATCGACACTTCGATATTGGTTGAATTATTTAATTTTTGTGAAAACTAGATCGGTAGGCTTTTGTGCACCATGAGGATGAGCAGTACCTACATAAACAAACAGTTTTTTATACATCTTACGACCTAAACGATTTTTAGGTAACATTCCTTTTACAGCTCTTTCGATAACCACTTCAGGACGACGTCTTAATAAATCTTTAGCCGTTTCACCTTTTTGACCACCTGGGTAGCCGCTATAGGTTAAGTACTCTTTATCTTCCATTTTGTTTCCGGTAAATAATACCTTTTCGCAATTAGTTACGATCACAAAATCTCCGCAATCTACGTGTGGAGTATAATAAGCCTTGTTCTTACCACGAAGAACGGACGCAATTTTCGCGCACATACGTCCAACGGTTTGATTAGTACCGTCTACAACGTACCAATTACGCTGCACAGTAGCCTCGTTCGCATGTTTAGTGGTGAAATGTAATTTACTCATTGTTCTTTTTTTTAGATGATGCCAAAGCTATCCCTCAGGCAATTATTTTATTGGAGGGCAAATGTAGAAGTTTTATTTTGTTTAAAACAACAAAAAACAAATTATTTTTTATTGAAAGCTTGTAACTATTTGATTATCAGTAAAAAAAATGTTTGATAGATAACTTAGCTTAAAACCTCAACTACCGGATGGCTAATTTTAATGCTACTTGGTAATTACCATTTCCTGAGACCGCTGACACGCTTTTTATTCATTAATGCTCATTAATAAAATATTATATCTAATTTAATCACCGCTCGATATTTTTGCCTTTATGGCTCGAAAAACCAATCCTATTACCCAACAAGAGATTGATATCATCAAGTCGATTATAAAAAACAACGGTAAAATCCCCATTGAAAATCCAGTCGATTGTAAAGCGCTTTCCTATCATATATATGCAATTACAGATAAAACTATTTCCGAGTCTACGATAAAAAGATTTTTTGGTTTTCATGTTTCAAATTTTTCCCCATCATACGATACCATAAGAATATTAAGAGAGTATATTTCAAAAACAATCGAAAATACCACACCTGATAATGACCAAATAGAAAAACTAGTAATCGATTTTTTTAATCCCCATCATTTTGAAAATATTGATAAGGGAGATAAAGGATTTCATGCATCCTGTAGAAAAATTGCGTTACACATCAGATCCAATCCCGTTTTATTTGAAAAAATAATGGAACCGCTCGCAAAAAGTGAAACAGGACGCGCTTTCTATTATGAACTATTTCCTGATTATGAAATATTATCAGCTTTTCAATATAAAGGGTATGAAATATATTTACAAAACGAGGAATCATACGAAGGCAAACTTTTTGCTCATTGTCTTTTATTCATGAAATATTTCTTTGATGAGAATTTTGTTTTATTAAAACAAAAATGGCTTTTAATTTTAAAGCTCTATGATAAAAATTCGACGTTGCATCCTTTTGTGCTTGGGAGATATTATCAGGTTTATTTAATAGGTACTTATTATTTTAAAAAGAAAGAAATAGCTACGGTCATAAACGAGGTTTTTCGTGTAGAAAAAAAACAACCAAGAGATAGACAACATCTTTTTTGGGACTTTCCTGGCTTTCATTATTATGTATGCGACGCTTTGTGGTATATTGATGAATACGAATCTTTATTAAAGCTCAGCGAAATCGCGTTAAAAGAATTTAAAAAGTCCAAAGAGTTTATTTGGAAAGGTTATTATGATCATCTGTATTTATACAATTCACTCGCTTTGGTTAATATTGGCAAAGCTGCCGAAGCTAGAAAAAATATTAAGTATATTAACCCTGAAAATTTTTATTTTATTACAAAAGCGTATTTTGAAAAGCTATATGATGAATTGCAAAAAAGATTGAACTAATCAAAGCATTTATGTTATCTAGCCTTGTTTTCTCACATA
>CANICR010000148.1 GCA_947466405.1 Chitinophagaceae bacterium
AATAAATTGTATCCCATAAAATGATATTTCTTTTGTTAATAATTGAGTTGTAAAATTATATGTTATGAGTGAAATAAAATTATTTTATACTAAATATCTAATGTCCCATTATTTCTTTTGCATTTTCTAATGATGCAGCGGTTGGTTTTTCTCCACTCAACATTTTGGCAATGGCTAAAATACTTTCTTCTTTATTTAGTATTCTCACTCCAGTTTTCACACGCTTATCTAATGTTTCTTTATATACAAAAAAATGAGTAGTTGCTTTTGCTGCAATTTGAGCCTGATGTGTAATAGCTATCAATTGATGCCCTTTGGATAAATCTTGCATTATCATACCCACCTGCTTGGCCGCTTCCCCGCTGATGCCTGTATCGATTTCATCAAATATCAAAGTTGGCAAAGATAACTTTCGGGCAACTAAAGATTTAATACTCAACATCAAACGGCTAAGCTCTCCTCCACTTGCTACCTTGCCCAAATTTTCAAATTTATTATTCTTATTGGCATCAAATAAATAATTAATTGCATCAATACCATTAACAGTCAAATCGGTTTTTTGAATATCGATTTTTATACGAGCATTTGGCATACCTACTTTTGCGAGCAATTCATTTACACTGGCAGTAAAAGGCTTCACTTGACTCAGCCTTCTTTCGGAAACCACCTCGGCCATTTTTAATGAACTATTATACAATGTCGATTCTTCTTTTTCTAATGTTGCTATTGTATTCGAAATATCAGCATATAGGTTCAACCTATTTTGCAAACTTTCTTGAATGGCTAATAAATCATGGGTAGAGTGTACCCCGTGTTTTTTTAATAATTTATACCCCATAGAAAGCCTGTCATTCAATATCGATATTCTTTCTGCATTGAAATGAATAGTTGATTCTATTCGCTCTAAATCATCCGCCACATCCTGCAGTTCAATGGATGTGCTCAATAACCTTTGCGCAATTGTTGGTATTTGCTCATGACAACTATCTAATGCCATCAATTTATTATACAAAGATTTTAATTGCTGAACAATGGGGTGGTCAACATTATTTAATTCATTATAAATAAAAGACAATTGCTGTTTTATACCCTCTGCATTGTTTAGAACTTTCAACTCCGAATCTATTTGCTCAAGTTCATTTTCTTTTAATGAAATTGAATCAAACTCATCTAGTAAAAATTGATTATACTCTAATTCCTTTTTTTCGGTTATTTGTTTACTATATAAATCAGCCAACTGTTTTTTTATAGAATTATAAGACTCAAACTCTTTTTTTAATTTCGCAATTCCATTCGCATTTTCAGCCAACGCGTCTAAAACTTCCCGTTGAAAATTTTCCGAATTTATTTCAAGCGTATCAAATTGCTGATGGAGGTCAACTAAAAAAATACTCAATTGTTTTATTTGCGAAAGATTAACCAGCGTATCATTGATGAAACTCCTAGATTTTCCATTAGCACCAATTTCTCTTCGAATAATTATTTCTTCTTCAAAATCCAATTCATGGGTTGAAAAAAAATCAATAACTACCTGTTGACTAGCTATTTTAAATGTGCCTTCTACAATACATTTTTTTAATTGATCCTGCAAAACACTACTATCGGCTCTTTGACCTAATATTAAATTCAACGCCCCCATCAAAATACTTTTACCGGCACCTGTTTCTCCTGTAATGATATTTAAACCGGCTGTAAAATCAATTGACAGCTCATCTATAATTGCATAATTCTGTATGTGAAGTTTTGTAAGCATTTTCTAAAAGCAAATTACTGAAAAGTTCTTAGTTAGTAAGCAGAATAAACACTTGTACAATGTTGATTTCACAAAAAAGTCTACTCAATTGAGTAGACTGTAGGCATTTTATTATAATAAAATTAATCAACCACTACAGAGTCATTCAACTCTGCATCAGCTAATATGCGGCCGCAATTTTCGCAAACCATGATTTTTTTACGCAATTTTATTTCGCTTTGCTTTTGTGGAGGTATTGCATGAAAGCAGCCACCACAACTATCTCTTTCAACTGGCACAACGGCTAAACCATTATGATAGTTTTTACGAATACGATCATAACTAGTCAACAAACGATCATCAGCATGACTTCTTGCTTGAGCAGCCACTTTATTATATTGAGCTTCCTCTTTTTCTGTTTCTTTAATAATTTTCTCCAACTCTCCTTTTTTACCACTTAAATTACCCTCTTTAGTAGATACCGCTTTTTTAGCTAATTCTAATTGACGAGCTTTATCTGCAATTTCTTCCGTGGCATCCTTAATGTGTTTTTCACATAATTTTTCTTCCAATTGTTGCATTTCAATCTCTTTATTGATTGCTTCAAATTCACGATTATTTTTTACATTATCGCTCTGCTTTTCATACTTTTTAATTAAAGCTTGTGCTTCTTTAATACCTTCTTGCTTTTGATTTATAAATTCCTGTATCCCATTGATTTCTTCCTCAATGCGAGTCTGACGAGCATGAAGCCCTTCGATTTCATCTTCCAAATCTTTCACTTCTATAGGTAATTCACCTTTTAAGATTTGAATTTCATCTAGCTTACAATCAATTTTTTGTAACCGAACCAATGAAGATAATTTTTCTTCAACCGAAAATTCTTTTACTGCAGCCATAATGTATAAGTTGTTTTTTATTTGCTAACTTTAAATCGATACTCAACACCTGAAATTTTATTATAATAAATTCAAAAAATCATCAAATAAAATATCGAACTGGATTGGTATTGACCCCTGTTTTAAGGATGGCAAAGTTAGGGAAATTTTGCCTTAAAAAATCAGCAAAAAGATCTATTGTAAATTGCTCGCTCTCAAAATGCCCCAAATCTGCCAAAATGATCTGATTATCTGCTTCAAAAAATTCGTGGTATTTCACATCGGAAGTAATAAAAATGTCTGCCCCTTGAGCAATGGCCTGTGATAATAAAAAGCTACCCGATCCACCACAAATTGCCACTTTCTTTATCATTTTCCCACTGAATGAAGTATGTTTTATGACAGATGTATTAAATATATTTTTTATACTATTTAGAAAATCGGATTCAGTTGAATCGATTATAAGTTCCCCTATTATTCCTGCTCCTACTTGTTGAAAAATATTATGTAGGCTAGTAATCTCATATGCCACTTCCTCATATGGATGCGCCAATTTTAAAGAACGTATTATTTGATGCTGAAGCCAACTAGGATAAATTACTTCTATCTTTTTTTCATGTCCTTTAGTCCTAATCCCAATTTGACCAGTTGCAGGATTTGAATTTTCTTCCGGCTTGAATGACCCAATGCCATCAGAAATAAAACTACACTCACTATAATTTCCAACATGCCCTGCGCCAGCTGAAAATAAAGCCTGTTCAACTTTTTCTTCAAATTCTACAGGCACATATACTGCCAACTTATGCAACATATTTGCTTTCGGTGATAAGATGCTTCGATTTGTTAACCCTAATTTGTCTGCAATTTTTCCATTGACACCATCAATAACATTATCCAAATTTGTGTGACAAGCATAAACAGCGATATCATTTTTTATGGCTAAAATAATTGCCCGATTTACTCCATTTTTTTCAGTTAACTTTTTTATTCCCTTGAAAACAATTGGATGATGGGCAATAATCAAATTGCACTTTTTTTCTATAGCCTCCAAAACAACTTCTTCTGTTGTATCTAACGCTAATAATATTCCATTGCATATAGTTGAATTATCCCCAATTATTAACCCGGAATTATCATAATCTTCTTGCAAATACAATGGAGCAAACTTTTCTAACTCTGAAATGATTGTTGAAATTGTCATAATTAAAAATAGATATTTTTTTTGTGAAGATTGCTCATTTATATTGCAGAATATAAATTTATATCTAAATGCCTAATTCAAACGAAAAATATGAGGTTTACAAGAATAAACTTCAGGAAATTGCAGATATTAAATTTGCGGCCGCCGTTTTGCAATGGGACCAAGAAACCTACTTGCCACGAAAAGGAAATGAAATCAGAGGCAGACAAATTTCTACATTAAGTGAAGTAGCACACAAAGAATTCACTACTGATAATATGGGCAACCTGCTCAATGAATTGTTGAGTTTCTCATCATTGAATGACAATCAACGAAGAAATGTAGAATTAAGCAAAGAAGATTTTGAAAAAAATAAAAAACTCCCGTCTCATTTTGTAAGAAAAATGAGTGATGCCGTCAATAAAAGTTTTCATTCATGGATTCATGCACGAAAAGAAAACGATTTTTCTTATTTTCAAGATCCTTTACAGACAATTATTGAACTAAAACGACAAGAAGCCG
>CANICR010000149.1 GCA_947466405.1 Chitinophagaceae bacterium
CAGATTTTGGTTAAAGCTTTACTACCAGGAATGAAGTCATCTGGATATGGAAGGATTATAAATATTATTTCTACTTCTGTTAAACAACCCATCGCTGGTTTAGGGGTTAGTAATACCATCAGAGCAGCTGTTGCCAATTGGAGCAAAACGCTGTCTTTTGAATTAGCTCCTTTTGGAATTACCGTTAATAACGTACTTCCTGGTTTCACACAAACAACAAGAGCAGATTATATAATTAAAAAGAAAGCAATAGATGCAGGTAAATCTGAAAGTGAAATCATGCAAGAATTAATAAAAGAAATTCCAGTGGGTAGAATAGGTCAGCCTTCAGAGATTGGCTCTGCTGTTGCATTTCTTGCTTCTCCTTCGGCAGGATATATTAATGGGATTAATTTAACGGTAGATGGAGGAAGAACTGCTTGTTTGTAAAAAATACACAAAATAAAAAGCCTGTAATTATACAGGCTTTTTAAAAATATTTTATTGAACAGGTATTTGAATTATAGCGTGTCTACTCTTGATTCTATTATTGTTTGAATCCCTGTTGTAACATTAGATAATATATCATAGCCAGTTTGTGTTTCAATATCATCTACAGAAGTCCTGAATTGTTTCCAGTCAGTACTCGCGGTATTATCATTTGGCATTAATACACTGATTACCCTTGTTGAATTATTTATTCTGTTCAAATCATCTTTTCCAAAAGGAATTACTACAATTACTTTCCATAAATAAGCAGGAACAGTAACCCTGCCATTATCAAGGGTTGTAACAAAGCCATTGCTTCCTGATCCACCCTCGCCATATACTCCAGAAATAATATAAACTTCATTATTAGCCTGAACCAACGTTCTGCATTCGTCTTCCAGCCTTGCCCATCTTTGTTGATTGTTATTGGGAGCCTGAGGTATAATATTTGTCATTAAAAATGTGGAAGAATTTGCATTAAAACTGCTCGTTCTATCCGCAGATGGACACATATGCCCTTTATCAAAACCGGAAGAAGTATAACTTTGTGGTGTAATAGCATTGCAACCTACAGGTACATTTAGATTTTCCCTGAAATTATCTAATCTTGCTTGAGACCCATAATCACTTGATGCAACATGCCAACTAACCCAATTAGGGCGACCATATTGGCAATTATATGAAACTGAATAATAACCTTCTCTTAATAGATAATTGTTGTCAGAAGTAGCCGATGCCTGGCTAGGATTACCCATTAACAAAGTACTATCATTCTCATCTGTTGGAGGGGTAGCCACAGGTGTAAACAAAGCATTAGCTGATCCAATTGGAGCTGTAGTTAATACTGAAGTAGTGTCTTTTTTGCAACTAGCTAAAGTAATAAAGAAAATAGCTAGGAAATAAATGCTGAATTTTTTCATTTATGTTTTTTTGATAAAATAGAATATTCCATTATAAATTCATTCGATTTGTAAATGAAGTTGTCAAAAATAGTACTTTGTTTGTTAAAATTCAATAAAAGAATTAAATCCCAATTTTCTGATTTACGACATCTAATATCTTTTTTTCTAATAACATCGCCTTTTCTTCTATTGAATGTCCTTTTTGGAGGATACTGTCTACAAAAGCTTTATCGGAATAGCCTGCAGCATTGATTCTAACGTTTAAAAAAGCTCCCATTACAGCGGATCGCGCGCATAGAGCACCTACTCCAGCATCTGAAACAGAATTTGGATTTCCAATTTTTGCCATTTCACTGATTATCTCCATGCTTTGAAAGGATAAATCCATCACTTGTAATGGAACTTCAATGGCATTTTTTGTTGCTTGTTGAATGGCTATTGTTCTTGCTTCCTTTTCAGTATCATTTCCTTTTGGTAATCCAAATGCATGCATTATTTTATTAAATGCTGTCGTGTCTTCATCCACCAATTTTATTAATTTCATTTTAATATCTTGGCCTTTTTCAGCCCAATCGCTAAATACATTCCATTTGTCATCCCATCCCTTTTTATGCGAAGATAAATTAGCAACCATCGTAGCTAAAGATATTCCTAATGCACCCACATAGGCGGCAATTGATCCACCGCCTGGAGCCGGACTTTCACTTGCTGTTTCATCAGCAAAATCATTTAATGTCATATTTATTAAATGATTTTCATTTTTATTAGCCAACATATATTCAATGATTCTTTCTGCAGGATTGAATGGAGCTAATTCATCTAATCCCATTGATTTAATGGCTATTTTTATTAGTTCTTTTTCACTTACACCTATAGAACGTTGTTGCTTTGATAAAAAATATTTCCCTGCATCGGTCATCGCTTTTAATGGGATTAACCCAACTAATTCACTTCCTGTTACCCGCATTCCTCTTTCTGATGCTTTTTTACAAGCCTCATCAAATGCTATATGCACAGGTGTTATATTAATATTAGTAAGATTAATGGAAATTTGCGCAATTCCGTATTCTTCAATAAACCATCCAATAGCTTTTACGCAAGTTAAACTTCCGGGGATATTTATAGGCTTGCCATTTTCATCATTAACAATTTTTCCATTTTCTCGCTTTACTCTTCCAGCTTCCCTGATATCAAATGCAACAGCATTTGCCCTTCTGGTAGAAGTTGTATTTAGATTGATATTGTAGGCCACTAAAAAATCTCTAGCGCCAATTACAGTAGCACCTCTTTTTATATCAAATTTAGCAGGACCATAATCAGGTTTCCAAGCTGGCAGTAATATTTTTTTTGCAAAACCCTCGTACTCACCAGCACGTATAACCGACAAATTGCTTCTCTCCTTATTTGGTTGAGCAGATTCATATAAATAAACAGGTAGTAGAAGTTCTTCCCCCACCCTTTTAGCAAGCATTTGTGCATATGTTGCCGTTTCTTCCATGCTGATATTTGCAATTGGAATAAGTGGACAAACATCGGTTGCTCCCATTCTCGGGTGCTCACCTGAATGTTTACTCATGTCAATCAATTCCCCAGCTTTTTTTATAGCCCTGAATGCCGCTTCAATCACAGCTAATGGCTCGCCTACTATAGTCACAACAGTTCTATTAGTTGCTTTACCTGGATCCACATTTAATAGTCTAACGCCTTCAACCGACTCTATTTGATCTGTAATTTGTTTGATTATAACAAGATCATTTCCTTCGGAAAAATTTGGTACACATTCAATTAATTGTTGCATGTTGTTCTATTTATTAATTTATAAAATTACCATGAATCATTACTTTGTCAATCAAATTATTACCAAATGAATAAGGGATATAATCAATTGAATTTATCTTTTTTGTAAGAATGAAATTAGCTTTCTTGCCAATTTGAATGCTACCTAATTCTTTCTCTACTTCCATAGCAAATGCCCCATTAATCGTAGCTGCATTTATCGCTTCAGTGGGGAGCATTTTCATTTGTATACAACTTAAAGCAACAACAAAATTCATATTCCCGCTTGGAGAAGATCCTGGATTGTAATCAGAAGCTAATGCAATCGCACAGCCACTTTCAATCAGTTTCCTAGCGGGCTGAAATGGCATTCTTAAAAAAAATGCAGCCGTAGGAAGAAGTGTGCCTATCGTATTTGATTTAGATAAATCTGCAATGTCTAATTCTGTCATTGTTTCTAGATGATCTACCGAAATGGCATTCAACTTTAATGCTGTTTGCAATCCACCAATACTATTTAATTGATTGATGTGTAATTTTGGTTTTAAGCCAACTGCTATTCCAGCTTTGCAAATTTGTTCCATTTCACTAGGTGAAAAAAAACCTGTTTCGCAAAAAACATCAATATAGTCAGCGAGATTGTCTTTAGCGATTATTGGCAATAGTTGATTTGTCAATAAATCTATATATCCTTCATGATTGTCTTTAAATGCTAGCGGGTATGTATGAGCTCCTAAAAATGTTGATTTTATTTTTATAGGAGATTTGTCTTTTAATCTTTTAATTACTCTTAATATTTTCAATTCAGATTCTACAGATAATCCATAACCACTTTTAATTTCAATGGCACCCGTACCCATTCTCGAAATTTCAGTTAATCTTTCCCAGGCTTTTATAAATAGCTCATCTTCTGAAGTTTCTGCTGTTTTAATGGCGGAATTTAAGATACCACCACCTTTTGCCGCAATTTCAGCGTAACTTAACCCATTAATTTTATCAACAAATTCACTTTCTCTACTTCCTGCATAAACAAGATGTGTATGGCTATCACACCATGTAGTCATGAGCATTTGATCTTTTGCATCAATACAGTTTTCTGGTTTATTGCCTTTTAAATCAATCATTCTTCCATATTCCG
>CANICR010000150.1 GCA_947466405.1 Chitinophagaceae bacterium
AAAGGAACATTGTCTGTATGTCCTTCAACCATAAATTCAATATCTGGTTGATTTTTTAATACCAACGCTACTTTCCCTAATACTTCACTAGCATGATCCGTTACATCATAACTACCACTTTTAAATAATAATTTATCAGAAATATCTATATACACTACACCTTTATCCACTTTAATATTAATGTCCTTATCATCAAGATTTCCAATAGCTCCTTTTAAATTCATCACTAGTGACATATTTATTGAATCTTTACGATTGATAGCTGATTGAAGATTTTTTATGTATGCATCTTTAGCACCAATATTGTCTAGTGATTTTTTTATGCTCTCCGCTTGTGATCCTGAAATAACAGAAAGGTTTTCTAATTGTTTTAATGCCTGATTATTATTCTCTTTTAAATAGCCAATTTGCTTTCTTAAACTTTCAATTTCAGCATCCATTAAATCTTTTTTTCTTAAATTCTCGTATGCCAAGTCAGTGCATTTTTTCAAATCATCTTGCAAGGTTGCATTTTGAGATTGCATCGTTGTTTGCAAAGTTTCATAGCGTATTTTTTCTTTTTTCATTGCTTTTTTACTTACGCAAGAACTGAAGATGAAAGGGACAATAAATACCAATAAAAATAATTTATTCATGATTGTTTTGTTTGTATAATAAAAGTAAATGGTTAATTCAAAAAAGTTAAGATGCAGATTCATCTAAGAAAACAATAGCAAACAAATTATTAATGCTTTTTAGTTTCCATATTCGCATAAAAACCTGATACGCATTAATTTCAATTGCTCCCAGTTAAAGTTCCCTTCCGCTAATTCTTCCTGTGCTATTTGTAACGAAGACGTTTCGCAGCTTTTAAAATAATCCATAATTTCTTCTTGCTCATACTCATCTACCAAGTCGTTAATTGCGTAGGTTAGATTTAATTTAGTGCCGCTTGCTACAATAGTTTCCATTTCTTCTAGTAATTCATCAATTCTTAAATCTCTACTTTTAGCAATCGTTTCAAGCGCTATTTTTTTATCTACATTTTGAATAATAAATATCTTATTATTATTTCTATTCAACACGCTTTTCATCACAAAATCATCTGGCTTAATGATATCATTTTCTTCCACATAGGAAGTTATCAAATCAATAAATGGCTTACCATAACGCATAGCCTTCCCTTTACTCACGCCACTAATTTTTTCGAGATCAGTCATTGAAGTGGGGAACATGGTTGCCATATCTTCTAATGAACTTTCTAAGAAAATTACAAATGGAGGAAGGCTTTTTTCTTTAGCCACTCTTTTGCGTAAATCTTTTAAAGTGTTTAAAAGGTTATCATCAACAGATCCGAGAGCTGCTTCTGCTGCAATGGTCTCCTCATCGTCGGCATTAGCCTCTTCAAAAAGATTATTCAAAGCGATTTTAAATGAAGTTGGTTTTTTTGAAAAGGCCGCTCCTTTTTTTGTGATTTTCAATACACCATATTCAACTATATCTTTCTCAATTAAATCATTTAAAAGCATTTGTCGCACTAGGCTATTCCAATAATGCGCATTTTGATCATTGCCACTTCCAAAAATATCTAATGCATCATGTCGATACATCTGCACTTGCTTGCTGGCATTTCCCATTAAAATCTGAATAAGATATTCGATTGTAAAATGCTCTCCTAAGGCTTTTATACATTTTAGTACGATTACCGCACTTGCTTTCGCTTCAGTTTTTTCTTTAGGATTTAGGCAGTTGTCACATTGACCACAGCTTTTACTGTCGTCAAATCCTTCGCCAAAATAATATAACAAAGTTTTTCTCCTGCAAACGCTGCTTTCGGCGTAGGCCAACATTTCATTAATTAACTGAGCTCCAACTTCTCTTTCACTTAATGGTTTGTCTTTCATCAATTGCTCTAGCTTGGAAATATCTTTGTGCGAATAATATAATATACACTTTCCCTCCATTCCATCTCTTCCCGCTCTTCCAGTTTCTTGATAATAATTCTCAATAGATTTTGGAATATTGTAATGGATAACAAATCGTACATCAGGCTTATCGATACCCATTCCAAATGCGATGGTAGCAACAATAACATTGACATCTTCATTTAAAAATTGATCTTGTCTTAAGCTTCTTAATTTAGCATCTAAGCCAGCGTGATAAGCTACTGCTTTAATTCCATTCGCCATTAACATATTGGCGAGATCTTCCGTTGTTTTACGATTCAGGGTATATATAATCCCGCTTTTATCTTTATGCGTTTGAATAAATCGAACAATACTTTTATTGGTTTGCTCTAGATTTATTTTTGGCTGAATTTCATAGTATAAGTTAGGTCGGTTAAAAGAAGAAACAAATGTCACCGAATTTCTTAACCCAAGATTTTTAATAATATCACTTTTTACTTTTGGGGTAGCCGTTGCGGTGAGTGCAATTATTGGAACATCCGGATTGATTAAATCCATCATTTCTTTTAATCTACGGTATTCGGGACGAAAATCATGTCCCCATTCTGAAATGCAATGCGCTTCATCTACAGCAAAAAAAGAAACATGGAGGGTCTTGAAGAAGTTGATATTATCTTCTTTGGTCATTGTTTCGGGTGCAACATATAATAACTTGGTTTTCCCACTCAACAGATCTTCTTTCACAGCTTTTTGTTGTCCTTTATTTAAAGTGCTATTTAAGAAATGAGCAACATTATCCTTACTGCTATAGCTTCTCACTAAATCAACCTGATTTTTCATTAGAGCTATAAGCGGAGAAACGATGATAGCTACACCTTCTTTTATCATTGCAGGCAATTGATAACAAAGACTTTTCCCACCACCGGTTGGCATTATTACAAAGGCATCTTTTCCTTCTAATACAGTTTGAATGATTTCTTCTTGAGCACCCTTAAAGCCGTCAAATCCAAAATGCTTTTGTAATGCTTCTGTTAATAAACTGGGATTTGATGTATTCTCTTTTGGAATCGCCTTTTTTATTTTTGCCATAATATTCGCCGTTGCACCAAAAAATAAATTATTTAAATATAAAATAAAATTATTTTTGAAGGCCAACGAAGTTAACTTAAAAAAAGCAATATTTTAGGCTTTAAAACTGCTATAATTTAGTTAATTATAATATTCAGCTAAGCGTTTCTATATCAATCCTTTACCGATAAAAGTATTTAAAAAGCCGTTCAATAAATTGAACGGCCTAAGAATAACCTACTGAAATACTATTTTACAATAATATTCTTTGTATGTGTTTTCTTTGCTTCTTCTTTTTTAGGTAATGTTAAATGCAATACCCCGTCTGTATATGCAGCTTGTATATTGTCCTTACTGATGTCTTCTGGCAATGAAAAACTTCTGGAAAAGGAAGAATAATTATACTCTTTTCTAGTGTATTTATTTTCTTTTTCTTCTCTTGTTTCTTCTTTCTCACTACTAATAGTAAGCATATTCCCATCTACATCAATATGAAAGTCATCCTTCTTCATTCCAGGTATAGCAAAAGACAATTTAAATTCATCTTTTGTTTCAACAATATTTACAGCCGGAACTGTGAGTATTCTATTCATTAAATTACTCCCAGTATCAAACCACTCATTCCATGGTTTAAAAAAATCATCAAATACCGCAGGCAATAATCCTCCGTTTCTAGTTAATGCTTTTGTAGACATAAAGACCTCCTTGTTTTAATTAATTAATAATTGTTTAAGGCAAATCTATGTATGGGGATACCTGATTTTACTATTCGGTATCAATCTAATAAATGAGAGAAATCAGCTGATTGTATTTTAATAAATTACATTATATCAATTCGAAAATCCGAAGAGAGATATTCTAATTTGTTTTTTCACTCAACTCTAACCAACGCATTTCTTTTTCATCGAGCAATGTAATGATTGTATTTATTCTGTCCGCAATTTTTTGCAATTCGTTATAAGCCAATTCGCCATTCATTTTTTGCTCTAGTTCTTCTTTTTCTTTTTGAAGTGATGGCATTTCTTTTTCTAATTCTTCCAGTTCGTATTTATCTTTAAAAGAAAGTTTTTTAACGACTGTTTTTTCAATACTTATTGTGTTAGGAACAATTGTTTTTTCTTCAGACTGTACTTTCATTATTTGTTGAGGATTCTTTTCAAGCATGCCTTTTGAAAAGGCTTCCCTGTATTGAGAATAGTTGCCGGGAAAGTCCCTAATAACGCCATCGCCTTCAAATGCAAACAAATGATCAACCATGCGATCCATAAAATAACGGTCATGGCTAACTATTAAAATGCATCCAGGGTATTCTAATAAAAATTCTTCCAG
>CANICR010000151.1 GCA_947466405.1 Chitinophagaceae bacterium
GTTTGTAAATAAATAATTTGTTCATTTGGATCATTCGTTTTTTCAAGGTCTAATTGATTTTCTACCATTAAACGCTTTATTTTTCTCAATTGAAGATAACCCAAAGTTGATTCAACCTCTTCCTTATACAAATCTTCCCTTGTTAAAATAGGCCCTTCATAATATTTTTTCCATTTTGGACTTATTTCACTTGCCACATCTAATATTTTCAAGGCCATGCTGCTTAACTCATTGTCTTCTAAATATAAAAAACTTTTTTCCGTAGGTTGTAAGCCTTCGTCAAACCATGTACGGTAGAGTTTAATAATATTCACCAACGTTTTATTATCAATAAAATCATTCAAATCTATTTCATCAATTTGACTAAAGATATGAGTAGCTACTTTTTGAGTTTCATCCCAATCCTTTAATCCAAATTCTATCAAACTCCTTACCATGGCCTGTTCATGCAATTCATCCTTATTAAATAATAGATCTACATCATTTTCAACTGCGTTTTCTGAAATTAATGGGGGAGTTGCAATCCGCTGTGATCTAAATTCTTCTTTTGATAATTTATCCCTGATGATTTTATTTACCAAAGAGTTAAAACCGGACTCTTCAATTTTTAATATTTCAGAAACCCGCTTAATATAATCTTGGCGTCTAGTAAATTCTTCTGTTTTATTAATTCGGGAAATGGTATCCGCTATTTGATTTACAATCACTGATTTTTTGGAAGAATCATTGCCAGCCTCTTGTAAAGAAATCTCTAATTGAAATAAAATAAAATCTTTTTTCTCTCTTTGAATAAATTCAATAAACGCAGCAGATCCTATTTTATTTACATAACTATCCGGATCTTCTTTATCCGGAATCAAAACCAATTTAACATCCAATCCCTCTTCTAATGCAAGGTCCAATCCCCTTAATGCAGCTTTAACACCTGCACCGTCTCCATCATAAATAATGGTTAAATTATTGGTATACTTTTTTATTAATTTTAATTGATCCGGAGTTAATGAAGTTCCTCCACTCGCTACTACATTTTCAATTCCAGCCTGATGCAAACTAACTACATCTGTATATCCCTCTACCAATAAACATTCATTAGCCTTATCAATTGCAGTTCTAGCAAAATAAGCACCATAAAGAATTTTGCTTTTTATATAAATCTCATTTTCAGGGGTATTTATGTACTTAGGAGATTTGTCATTCGTCTTAATTACCCTAGCTCCAAATCCAAGTATTTTACCACTTTGATTGTGAATGGGAAAAATAATTCTTCCTCTGTAATTATCGGATAATTTATCCTCTCTATTCACAACTAATCCAGACTTCAATAAAAGATCTTTGCTATACTGACCATCAATGGCCGCTTTAGAAAATTCATCTTTAGCCATTGGATTATATCCCAATTCAAACTTTTGTATAATATCTTCCCTGAATCCTCTTTCCTTTAAATAACTTAAAGCGACATCATTGCCTTCTTCGCCTTTCATTAAAGCGTTTATGAAGAAATCCTTCGCAAAATTATTGATGATGAATAAACTATCGGAGGTTAATTGTAATGCTTTAAATTCTGGAGATGTTTCTCTCTCTTCAATTTCAATATTGTATTTGTTTGCCAGCCACCTTAGTGCTTCTACATAACTATATTTTTCATGTTCCATCAAAAAACTAATGGAATTACCGCTTTTTCCACATCCAAAACATTTGTAAATTTCTTTTGTAGGAGAAACCGTAAAGGAGGGAGTTTTTTCGTTGTGAAAAGGACAATTGCCTAGATAATTCGCCCCTCTTTTTTTAAGTTTCACAAAAGCACCAACGATATCTAAAATATCAATTCTACTTTGTATTTGCTGTATGGTTTCCTGGCTAATCAATGTGTAAATTTATTCTTTTTTTCTAATATTATTTTGATAATTTAAGAATCCATGTGGATATAAAAATAAACAATCATTTAAGACACAAATATTTAAATAAATTGATCAAAAACATGAATAATCAAATATCTTTATTCCCAAAAATAAAACAGATGAAGAATATTACAATTTTATTGCTTTTAACTTTTAGCACCCTTATTTCTATTTCGCAGGATTTAGACGAGGTTATTGAATTACAGGGTAAAATGAAATTTCAAGATGCAAAAACAGCTATTGATAACTATTTACAAAATCCAAAAAAATCAGCTGATGCTGAAGCCTATTACTATAAGGGAAGAATTTACAACTCATTATCCAGAGAAGGTTCTACTTCAAAAGATGAATCATTTTCTTTAAAATCAATTGCTTTTGATGCTTTCAAAAAAAATCAAACATTAGACAAAAAAGACTTTTACCTATTATTAGAAAACCACACTTCATTTTTAGATTTATATTATGGCTTTTACGACATTGGAGCCAAACAATTCAATAGTAAAAATTATGAAATGGCTGAACTTGCCTTTAAAAAAGCTATTGAAGTAAAAGACTATATTCTAAATAAAAAATACGAATACAATGAAACAGTTTTGTATCCAATAG
The DNA here is from genome assembly GCA_947466405.1 of Chitinophagaceae bacterium. GTDB lineage: Bacteria > Bacteroidota > Bacteroidia > Chitinophagales > Chitinophagaceae > Ferruginibacter. The sequence continues at coordinate 2,505 of CANICR010000151.1, forward strand.
ACACTGCATTAATTCTCAATATTGCGGCATCTGCTATTCAAGCAAAAAAGGAAGATGAAGCAGTTGCTTATTATAAAATACTTACAGATGCGAATATCAATGGTGCTGATAATAAAGAAGTATATCTATACCTACTAGATTACTATACCAGAAAAGACAATGAAGTAGAATTGAAAAATATTCTTACCAAAGCAAAAAGATTATATCCTAACGATGAAAGTTGGATTGATGCTGAAATAAAATCAGTCAGTAAATCAGGAGACAAATCGAAACTGTTTTCAAAATATGAAGAACTCATCGCTGAATATCCAAAAAGCTTTTTACTACCATATAATTATTCTGTAGAAATGTACAATAGTTTATATGGTAAAGACGCAATAAATGCCGGAGATAATCAACTATCGATTAAATTATCCGATATAATTAAAATTGCCATTAACAATGAAGAAAAATCAGAAATCACAGCCACCATGTTAATGACAAATCATTTATTTAACATGGCATTTGATTTACTTAACAGAGCTAGTCAAATAAAAAGTACAAACCCTGAAGAGTTAAAAAGAAAATCAGGATTAAAGGCTACTGCAAATAAATCACTCGATGATTGCATATTGTATGCAGAAAATGTTATTGCATTTTATGAGTCTATTGAACAAAAAACTTCCTTACAAAAAGCTAATTACAAAATTGTTTTAGGATATCTAAGTGATATTTATACTCAGAAAAAATTACCTGTAAAAGCTACAGAATACGATAAGAAAAATGCAGCCGTTGACAAAATGTAATTATATAGGAAAAATATAACAGCGATTTAATTAGCTCAGTAATTTATAGGCAGATTTGTTAATTAATCTCTTCCGCCACGTATATAATTACCTCTGCCTCCGCCAAACATATTTTGCATTTCCCTCATTGGCTTAATCTCAATGTTTGTAGGGATATTAAATTCTTTATCGTCAATAACTTTATCTAGTTCCACTTTGGTAACTTCTACTTCCATTCTTTTGTTGCGACGCATATTCAACTCATATCTCATCACAAACCCATCAATCTTATCTAATCCATATAAGGTAGGGGACATACTACCCATCATACCTGGCAGAATATTAAAATTCCCTGTTGATAAAAGATTTTTAAACTTCAATTCGCTGGTGTACCAAATAATGGCAGTGTCCTTTATTCCTAATAATTTAGATGTGATTACAAATGCTTTTTTACAATCATAACTAGCGATTTTTTTAGACTCATTAGTATAACTAATCTCTGTTGTATAATTCTTTTTATCGTTTTCTATATACCGGCGAGATGTTGTATCTTTTTTTCTTCTTTCAGCCATCATACTATCTTTTTCTTTTTGGATCAAAACTTGTTCATCATCCGTTACAAAAAAACCATTTTTTGTTCCCATCATTTCCATGATAGAAGTCGTTGATTTTTTTAAATTATCTCTATAAATTGTAGATCTTCCCATCTCTGACTTTATAATCGTTTTTATTAAATCATTTTTCAAATAGGTGACAAATTTCGTTTCTCCATCGAGCATATTTCTGAAATTCATTCCACCCCTAGGAGACTCCTGATTGTTTTGTAAATTCTGAACATCCTCTTCTTCAGGTGAGATCACATTCGTAGTTGTAGAAATCACTGCTATAGCGTAATATTTGGATTGTGCAAATGATAATAATGAAAGAAAGAAAAACAAGCTTACAAA
>CANICR010000152.1 GCA_947466405.1 Chitinophagaceae bacterium
AGGGGCTGATGCAGCTAAAACAGCCTTAGATGCTGGGTTGAAAAGAGTTGATGTATTTGTGAAAGCTCCAGGTAGTGGTCGTGAAGGAGCTATTCGTTCTTTATCACAAAGTGGATTAGAGTATCAATGATTAAAGACATTACTCCATTACCACATAATGGTTGTCGTCCTCCAAAAAAGAGAAGAGTATAGTTTAACATATTTATTAACGGGTGTATCATTCATTTTAAAAGACCTTTATAATGATGCATCGTCACTAAAAGGTCACTATTAAAAATTATGGCACGTTATACAGGCCCCAAAACAAAAATTTCCCGCCGTTTCGGTGAACCTATTACAGGAAATGGAAAGTGGTTAACAAAAAACAGTAATCCTCCCGGACAGCATGGTGGAACTAAAAAGCGTAAAGCTTTAAGTGAATATGGTGTTCAGTTAAAGGAAAAGCAAAAAGCAAAATACACTTATGGTTTATTGGAAAAACAATTCCGTAAAACATTTGAAGAAGCTGCTCGTAGAAAAGGTGTTACTGGTGAAAATCTCATCAAATTATTAGAAGCAAGATTGGACAACACTGTATTTAGATTAGGTATTGCTCCAAGTCGCCAGGCTGCTCGTCAAATAGTAAGTCATAAGCACATAACAGTTAATGGAGAAATATTAAATATTCCTTCTTATAGTTGTATGCCAGGTGATGTTATCGGCTTGAAAATTAAAAGTGCCGCTAATGCAGCAATCGCTGGAAATGTAAGAGGAAAAAATCCAAAATTCAGCTGGATAGAGTGGAATGAAAAGGATCAAAAAGGAACTTTCATTTCATACCCAGAAAGAGAAAGTGTTCCTGAAAATATCAAGGAGCAATTAATCGTAGAATTGTATAGTAAATAATAGTTCGTAGTGACTATCATTTACATCTAAATTATAAAAAGAAAAGCCGGCACAACCGGATTATTTAACACAAATCAAAACAACAAAATACAAATGGCCATTTTTAATTTTGTTAAACCAGATAAAATTGTTCTTCAAAAAGCAAATGATTTCGAAGCTCAATTTGAATTCCGTCCGTTAGAGCCAGGATATGGCGTTACTATCGGAAATGCACTTCGTAGAGTATTATTAAATTCTCTAGAAGGTCATGCAATCATTGGTATCAATATAGTGGGTGCAGATCATGAATTTGCAACATTAAAAGGAATCACTGAAGACGTTACAGAAATTATTCTGAATTTAAAGCAAGTTCGTTTTAAATCTAAGATAGAAAACGATGTGAATACTGAAAAAGTAACACTATCTATTAAAAATACCACTCAGTTTAATGCTGGAATGATTGGAGATGCTTCTCCTTCATTTGAAGTTATGAATCCAGAGTTAATGATTTGCACATTAGATAGCAGTGCTAAATTAGATATTGAAATTACCATCGGCAAAGGACGCGGATATGTTCCAGCTGAAGAGCAAAAAGACAAAAGTTCACATTTCGGATATATTCCTGTAGATGCGATTTATACTCCAATTAAAAATGTAAAATATTTAATTGAAAATACAAGGGTAGAGCAACGTACAGATTTCGAAAAATTAATCATGGAAGTTATTACTGACGGAACTATTCATCCTGAAGAAGCGGTAAAGCAAGCTAGCCGTATATTGATTCAGCATTTGATGATTATTACTGATGAAAATATCACTTTCGATACAAAAGAAGATAAGAAAGAAGATTTAGTGGATGAGCAAACTTTACAACTTCGCAAGATGTTGAAAACTCCATTGGAAGATTTGGATTTATCAGTTCGCGCATTCAATTGCTTGAAAGCAGCTAAGATTAATTCATTGAGTGAATTAGTTCAGTACGAGCAAGAAGATTTAATGAAATTCAGAAACTTTGGACAAAAATCTTTAAGTGAAATAGATCAAGTATTGCACGAGAGAGGCCTTAGCTTTGGAATGGATTTGAGCAAATTAAAATTAGACGACGAGTAATCAATTTGAAAGTCAAGTGCATCGAATTGATTCCAAGCGAATTTGTTGAGGCATTAAATTTTCATCATTAACAAACAATCCTGTAATTCCTGACACGGTACAGGGTATAAAACAACATAGTCATGCGTCACGGTAACAAAAAAAACAATCTAAGTAGAACAGCCTCTCATAGAAGAGCATTATTGATGAACTTAGGCTGCCAGTTAATTACTTACAAGAGAATTTCTACAACATTAGCAAAAGCGAAAGCATTGCGTACTTACATTGAGCCTTTAATTACAAAAACTAAGGCAAACGAAAGTAAGGAAGCAATTATGCATAATCATCGTATCGTGTTCAGTTATTTAAACGATAAGGACGCAGTAAAAGAATTGTTTACTGTTGTTGCGCCAAAAGTAGCTAGTCGCCCTGGAGGATATACGCGTATTATTAAATTAGGTGCTCGTATCGGTGATAATGCTGAAATGGCAATGATTGAATTGGTTGACTTCAATGAAATTTATGGCAAAGGCATTAGTGCTGCTGCTGTTGGTGAGCCAGTTAAAAAGACTCGTCGTGCTGGTGGAAAGAAAAAAAGCACAGAAGAAGCTGCTACAGATTCAATAACTAATATAGATTCAACAGAAGTTGCTCCAGAAGAAACTCCTGAAGCATAAAGAATACATCTTTTAAATAAAAAAAGTGCCCTGAATTTTCAGGGCACTTTTTTTATAATTCAATGAGTAATATAAAAATCGAAAAAATCGATTAACTCCATTATTTTTGGGAATAAATACATAAGTACATGAAACTTGCGATCATAAACGGGCCTAATTTGAATTTAATTGGCACCAGAGAAACCGATATCTATGGATTTAAATCTTTTGATGATTATTTAGTTCAGTTAAAAACAAAGTATCCCACTGTAGAATTGAATTATTTTCAAAGTAATATCGAAGGAGAAATTATAAATGAAATTCAAAGGGTAGGGTTTGAGTTTCATGGAATTATCTTAAACCCTGGCGGGTATACGCATACATCAGTGGCTATAGGTGACGCACTGGCAGCCATTACCACTAAAGTGATTGAAGTACATATTTCTAATATTTTTGCTAGAGAAGAATTCAGGAAGTTGTCATTTGTTTCTGCAAAATCAAAAGGGGTGATTAGTGGCTTAGGGATAAGGGGATACGATTTAGCTATACAATATTTTATTGAGTAAAGCTAAAGCTTCCATTTTTTGATTAATTCTTTGGTGTTGCGCTTTAACGTATTGAATCTTTTTATTTCTTCTTTTATAAATTCATTTTCCTCAATCTTCCCAAGTACTTTATTCATTTCTTCATCATTGGCATAGGCCATTTTCCGGAAGGCATTTGTGTAATCTTTAGCTCGAGTATCTTGTACTTGCTTAGTTAGCATCGCTTTAGTTTCAAGCATTTCTGTAAGTAGATTTTTAAAGGCAGAGGCATTGAAGGCGGAAGCCGGAATTTTCCATAATTCCAAAATGCTTGCTAATGCATGTTGTGCCTTGTCCTTCTCATAAGCTGCTCCCTGTATTGCATAAAATTGATGTACCTGATCCCAAGATTTAATTTTACCTGAAACAATATTCTTTTTTAATTGATTGATCTCACTTTCTTTAATAAGTTGCCCACCAATATTTATCCATTTAGATCTTTTCTTGAATAGCAACAATTTTTTAAAGGACTCGAAATTAGTTATTTTATTAGTATTGATATAGGTTAAAAGTTGTGTCCCAGCATACACCTGAATTATTTTCTTAAACAGTGCAATGGATTGAGGTATTTTGGTAATAATAGAATTACGACGGCTATTTTCCCAACCATGAATAATTGATTCTCCTTTCTCATCTACATTTAATTTTTCTAAAAGTAGGAGTGATTCGAATATTTCATTTATAGTATCAGGAGCTAAATAATCATATTCTATTTTTTGAATTTTCTCGGTTCGTTTATCTCTTGTTTCATACTTCCATGCATTTCTAGCTAAGGCATACATGTTATACATAAACCAATAAGCGGGCATCACAACCAGACTGTCATTAGCAACATCATTACTAATCAAACTGAATGGAATAGGAATATTTAATTCATGTGGGTAATCTCCTTTTGCAATTATTGTAAAAGATGAAAAGATGGAGTTGTGTTTAAGGCTAGTGCAAAGACCTGGCCAGAATCCACGACCGGCTATTATTTCGCCGTCAGCGCTTCTGCTGTTATGATTG
>CANICR010000153.1 GCA_947466405.1 Chitinophagaceae bacterium
ACTTGCTGCAGCAACAGGAGACTATATACTTATCTTGAATTCGGATGATATACTCGTAAATCAGGATGTTATATATAATGTCGTTAAAGAAATAAACGTTGAAAAGTTGAATTGGTATTATGGAAATATAATCAACCATAAAGATTCGATAATTAAAGAACGAAACGGATTTAAGGTAGGGTATAAAGAATTACTGCTTTCAACACATGGAACATTTGTTCCTCATCCTTGTTTTTTTATTTCTAAACAATTGAATAAAGAATTAAAAGGGTACAATACAAATTATAAATTCGCTTCGGATTATGATTATATATTAAGGGCCTTAAAAAGTGGAAATGGAAGATATATAAAAATGGCAATAACAATATTCCGAATTCATACAGAAAGTATAACTTCAAGCGGCCGGATTGAAAAAGAAAGAAAAGAAATATTAATAGAACATCAGTATTTAAACATACATAAATTAAAGAGGCGTTATTACTATTATAAGTTATGGATTTATTACAAAATAATCAATTTAATATAGAATCTGGTAGCGATAAAAAAATGAGGACTTTGAATCAAAAGATCTTCTTTGCCTTCGTTCTCACCATGCCCTTTACTTCGGGGTTTGCTATTACAGGTACTATTTCAATGCCTTTGATTTTCGCTGTTATTTTATTTTTAACGATGTGCTTTCATTTTTTATTTATAAGAAACGTCTCAAAAGACTTTCTAGGGTTTGATGTTTTTATTGTGGCTTTATTTTTAGTAGCAGTTATTTTTTCTTTTATAATAAATGGACTTGGGAGTACTAAATCACTTAATCATACCATTGCATACCTCTCTTCATTCCTTCTTTTTTATGTTACTATTAAATTTCATTTATTCGAAATGAAGAATAGAGAAAAAGTAGTAAAAAAAATACTCTCTTTATTAACTATTACAACCTTAGGAACAGCTATTTTCGCAAATGTTGAATTCATTTCGGATAATTTATTTGGATTCAATCTTAATGATTATATTCCAAGACCCTCCACAGAAGAAATGTTTTATCAGGCAGGTGTAATCGATCTGTTTCACAGATCAAGAGGGTTTGCTTCTGAATCTGGCGGTATGGCATTTATGATGGAATTATTCACACCTTTAGTGATTTATTATTTTTATTTTTCTGATATATGTACCTGGAATAAATGGGTAAAGGGGATAGCTATTTTTTTTATTGGAATGAGTTTCTTATTTGCAGCAAGCACCGCAAGTTTTTTGATTATACCGGCTTCATTCATGTTCTCCTCTTTATTTTTCTTAAAAAAAGTCATTCGTTATTTAAAATTCAGACTAACTAAAGTAATAATATTTACCGTGCTCGGTTCATTGCTTTTAGTTGTTTTAAATTATTTATTTTCAATACTATTTTTCATCATTTTAAGTGTGAGTGATAAATTTGATTCCGTTTCTTTTGATGACAGAAAAGACAGAATAGATTTTTTTTATGAACAGAGCAAGCACTTTAATATAATAAATAAAATAATTGGAGCAGGCCCCGCAGGTTATCAGCTGCTTGGTTTTGATGATTCCAAAAGTATCATCTCTTTATATTATAATACAGTTTTTGAAATCGGGTATCTTGGATTCTTTTTACTAATCTTGTTGTTTATTTATATTTTATTTCAAACATTGCGCATAAGAGATAATATTGGATATTTTTTATTTGTTTCAATTATAGCAGGTATGATGCATTATTATATTTCACAATCTTATTGGACCCCATGGTTTTGGTTTGTTGTAGTTTTTGCGTTGTTCTATTATAACTATTCGAAACGAATTATTCAATGAGATTCAATAGCTAGTTAATTATATTTTTCATTTCATGAATTCTATTTTTCCAAGTATGATTAGCCTTCACAAAGTCATAATTCTTTTCAATAAGTGGAATATAGTTTTCGAAGTTTTGTAAAATTGACTGAATCTGTTTCATAGGATTTTTCAAATCAATTTCAATAATAGGATTATAATCAAAAAGATATTGCATATCATATGGCAACTTTCCTAAAACCAAACATTTTGATGCCATAGATTGTAAATACCTGTTTGTCATGGTGGAAATATTTCCTGTTTTATCAGGATGCGTAATGATGGTTGGTATGCAAATAGATATTTTTGAATTGGCAAGACCGTTGATAAAATCTTCACGATCTTTAAATATCACTTCTCCTTTTATTTTTTCAAATACATAAGATATTCCGAATTCATTTTCTATTGATTGTATAATTTCGTGCAACTCGTCCCATTTTCTACCTAATTGCAATACGTCTATTTTTCGATCTCTATAGTCAATAAATCTATAATTATCTATATCTACTGCCTCTGGAATCCAGTGAGCAGTAAAATTCTTAATATTCAAATTGTTGAAATAATCGGCAGACTGTTTGCTTCCAGTTAAAAGCATATTGATTTTAAATCCATCAATTGTCTTTTTAATACGAGGAAACAAAGGCTCCCAGGAATCATACATCCACAATATTTTTTTATCACATTTATAATAGAAATAAGGAAAAAATTTTTCTTTTTGAAATCCAATTATAAGAAAATTATTTTTAGAACGAAAAGGAATTTGAAATGGAGGTATGAATTTTAATAAATATCGAATTTGCTTCGCCTGATCGCTACTAATGCTATTTTTAACATTCCAATTAGTATTCTCTATGATGTTTTTTTCGAATTCATGGTAAAGATCCATGGAAACATGATGATTGTAATTCGTTTTAATTAGGGTTATAGAATCCATAAAATTTTATTTTCATCAATACCTTTGTAATTTACAACACAAATTGAATATATTATTATCTTCATTAGCAATTATCATATAGAAATTGAAATGCTGCATACTAAAATTTAATTTACCTTCATTTTACATCTATATTATAAGATTAGAACTGAAATCAATATTTTAGCTTTTCCAATCGTAACTAAAGGGTTTAATTTCTTTAATTCATGAAAAAAATCGTTCACATTGTCCCAACATTCGAGCTAGGAGGTGTTCAAGCCGGTATTTTGTATTCTATTCAGGAACTTAGCGCTATATATGATTTTAAAATACTCGTTGTCTATGGAAAGAAAACTAATTTGATAAACGATTTGCCTATAGAAATTCAGAAATCTTTTATATGGACTGAGGCTAACTCTCTAACCAAAGGATGGATTAAGTCTTATGGCATTTTAAAGAAATTACAACCTGCAATTATTATTAGTTCTCTTTGGAAATCTGTTTTAGTCAGCGTTTTATATAAGATTACGCATAAAAAAACTACGTTGTTGGGTTTTTATCATTCCACTAAACATGCTCATTTTGTTGATGGTTTTTTTTTAAAACTGATGTCATACTTCCAAGATAGAGCTTTAGCAGATTCTACTGTTACCAAAGAGTACATTCGAAAAAAGTATTCAATAAATAACACCTCAGTAATATTTTATCATTTCGATTTTAATCAGTCAAGCAGCAAAGAAATTAAACCCGCTTCTGAAGTAATAAAATTCGCCTATTTCGGAAGAGTCACCATAAGTAAAGGTGTTAAAAGAGCCATTGATTTTTGTAAATTATGTAAGCTTAATGGAATTGATTTTATTTTTCATATTTATGGTAATGGAGATCTTCCATTATTTAAGAAACAAATAGCTGATCTAGGATTAGAACGCGACATTTTTATTAATGACACTTTACCTCTGGATAAAGTAATTCCTACTATGCGTGGGTATGATTATCTACTGCAACTAAGTGATTATGAAGGCATGGCTTTGTCGGTTGTAGAAGCATTGAATTGCGGATTGGTTCCAATAGTAACGCCTGTTGGAGAAATTGTCCATTATTCGAGAGATGGTAAAAATGCAATTTGGCTTGATGAGGATTTTGATAAAAACCTCCCCATGTTAGTTGAAAAATTTAAAAAGGTCATTAACGAACCAGGCTTATATCAACAGCTTTCATTTTCTGGCACGCAAACATTTTTGGAAACAAAAAAATATGTTCATGCAATGAAAGAAGTATGTGATTCTTTTAGCACCTAAAATAATAAACATTTATTTTACAAGAAATAATTCATCCCATCTTGTAGTAAATTGTTTACTCCTTTTTTCTTGACGCATTTTCCAATTTTTAGTAGTGCCCGATCTTGCAAACTTTATAAGGTCATTCCGCATGCTAAAATTGATATTATCTAC
>CANICR010000154.1 GCA_947466405.1 Chitinophagaceae bacterium
AAGACCTGGCCAGAATCCACGACCGGCTATTATTTCGCCGTCAGCGCTTCTGCTGTTATGATTGCTTCCAATAGTTGCCCCTGCTGGGATGTTGCTTTGTCCCATTAAAAGGGAGGCGCAAAGGAAAGAGTTATTATGATGTTGTTCATGCGCACTAAAAATTAAACTATTTAAAACTTCACAGCATGAAATTGTAGAATTGTTTCCGAGATAGGAGTTGATAAGCCTGGCGCCATATTTAAGTTGTGAGTGTGATGCAACAATAAAGCGAACAGCTTTTACTCCATAAAAAATCCTGCATCCAAATCCAATAATTCCATTTACCAATTCGCAGCCTTCTCCAATTTGCGTTTTTCTATCAGCATCGCTATTGATGGTAAGATTTTTCAGTTTATTAGCTCCTTTGATATAGGCGTCGGAGCCAATGTGGGTATCTTTAATAAGGGCGCAATTTTTTATCACGGTACGAGCCCCCACTATGCCGTAGTAGCCTCTTTGTTTATCAATTGTATTTTCAGTAAAGGTTTTGAATTTATCTAGCAAGGCGTCTTCGTCTCTGTACTTACTCCACATATAAGCATCACCAGGAAGCATGTTGTTAAATGGAATGATATACCTGCCACCATTTTCATTACAAACTTCAATAATCATTCGTTGGCTTTCATCTGTTTCTCCATCTTTTAAAATGCCGTTACCGAATTTCGCTTTACTTGTAGTGGCCAACTCATTAACATTAACAAGCATTACATCGTTTTCGATAATATAATGACTTAAATATTTTACATTATCAATGCAGATATTGTTCCCTAAATCGCAACTAATAATATTGCTATTGTAAATGCCAACAGCCATTTTAAAATCATGGAATTCATGACAAATAGCATCAAGGTTTCCAATTCGGATTAACCCAGAAAATGTACAATTTTTTACGAGTGCAGGATTGAAGGATTTTTTAACAAGAACATTTTTCCAATTGTCAGATTGGTTATTGTTATTTCTTAGGATGTCTATTTGTGCAGATGTTAATTCTTTATAGTCAGAATTCTTATTTTGATTTTCCCTTAAATGGTATTCATTTTTGCCTTTTGGTAAGTATTTTTTTTCTATGAAATTATATCCTATATCACCGATCGGATGTTTTTTGATAATATTCATAAATTAATGATTAATAGGTTCAATGAATTTATTTGCTGTTGATGTATAATAAAGCTGAAGTTAGTAAATAATAATTTAAAGGGAACCTATTACGAATTACTCCACCGTTACACTTTTAGCCAAATTTCTAGGCTTGTCTACATCAATACCTTTAGCAATACCAACATAATAAGACAGTAATTGCAGGGGGATCACCGTTAGTAGGGGTGCGATTAATTCATCAGCGATCGGAATACAGAAATAGTCATTACTTAAATCAGGACTAATAGTATCTCCTTCGGATATGATTGAAATAATTTTACCTTTCCTTGCTTTTATTTCTTGCATATTGCTTATAATTTTTTCATGGTAAGGATCTTTTGTAGCAATAAATACAACGGGCAAAGATTCATCAACTAATGCGATGGGACCATGTTTCATTTCTGCTGCTGGATAACCTTCAGCATGGATATATGAAATCTCTTTTAATTTCAAGGCGCCTTCAAGCGCTATTGGGAAATTATAGCCTCGTCCAAGGAAAAGGAAGTCATTCGCTGTTTTATATTTTTCTGCAATCGTTTTAATTTGATCTGCATTTTTAAGAATAGCTTCAACTTTTTCAGGCACCTGTTCGAGTTCAACAAGTAAAGCATTGTATCTATCTTCGGAAATGGATTTTTTATGTCTTGCTACCACTAAGGCTGTCATCATTAGCACTACTAATTGACCTGTAAAAGCCTTGGTAGAAGCAACTCCAATCTCCGGTCCTGCATGCGTGTATGCCCCTGCGTTAGATATTCGGGCAATCGATGATCCTACAGCGTTTACAACGCCAAAGATAAATGCGCCATTTTCTTTTGCTTTTTCAAGAGCCACTAAAGTGTCTGCGGTTTCGCCGCTTTGTGATATGGCAATGATAACATCTCCTTTATTAACAATGGGATTTCTATACCTGAATTCGGAAGCATATTCAACTTCTACAGGAATACGGCATAATTCTTCAATGATATATTCAGCAACTAATCCGGCATGCCAACTTGTGCCACAGGCTATAATTAAAATCCTATCCGCTTTCAATATTTGCTCAATATTATCATCAACGCCACTCATTTTAATTAAACTTTCTTTTGAGTTTAATCGGCCTCGTAAGCAGTCGAAAATAGTACTTGGTTGTTCGAAAATTTCTTTCAACATAAAATGCTCATAGCCGCCTTTTTCGATAGCGGCTAGTTCCATATCAAGTTTTGTTATGTAAGGAGTAATAGTTTCGTTGCCTAGGTTTTTTAAAATTAATTCATCCGGCTTTACAATAGCCAATTCGTAATCATTAACATATACTACTTCTTTAGTGTATTCAATGATAGGGGATGCATCACTTGCGAGAAAATGTTCGCCTTTGCCGATACCTATTACAAGTGGACTTCCTTTGCGGGCAGCGATTATAGTGTCTGGGTTATTTTTCTCGATGAGTAAAATGCAATAAGCGCCTGTAACTCTTTTTAATGCAATTCGCAGCGCTTCTTCAATGCTGCAGTTGTTATTTTTTTGAATGTCTTCAATGAAGTTTAATAAAACTTCAGTATCTGTTTCGCTTTTAAAACTGTAGCCTTTCTTTAGCAGGTCGCTTTTAATTAAGGCATAGTTTTCAATGATACCATTATGAATCATCGCTATATTGCCATTGGCAGAAGTATGCGGATGTGCATTTTTGTCGCTTGGCTCTCCGTGAGTGGCCCATCGAGTGTGACCAATGCCTATTGTTGCTTCTAAGGTTTCTCCTAATAGTGATTCTTCTAGCTCAACTACTTTACCTTTTTTCTTATACACATTAAGTATGCCATTTTTCAATAAAGCAACACCGCTACTATCATAGCCTCTATATTCCAGTCTTTTTAATCCCTTTAAAATGATAGGGTATGCTTGTTTTTTTCCAGTGTATCCAACTATTCCACACATATGTTAAGATATAAAATTAAAATGATAGTTTAGTGCCGACTTTTATTGTTTAAAGTTTTTTTGAATAAATCTACAGGCAATTTAAGTAATTTAATATAATACATAGCAATTCTTTAGATGTATTTACATTGATTTAAAGCAGGATTCCCTTTAAGAAAAAGTATGCAACAGAAAAGTAAATAACGATACCTGTTACATCAACTAAAGTGGCTACAAAAGGTGCGGAGGATGCTGCGGGATCTAGTTTAAGTCTTTTTAAGATAATTGGCAACATCGAGCCCATTAAGCTTCCCCATAATACAATTCCAATTAAAGAAAAGAAAATGGTAATGGCTAAAAGATCCCAGTGGTTTCCATAATCAAATATGTGTAATTGTTGCCAAATAAAAATCCTCATTAATCCGATGCTGCCTAAAATGACTCCTAATAAAAAGCCGGTAATGAGTTCTCTCCTCATTACTTTCCACCAGTCTACAATCGTTAGTTCGCCTAAAGCCATTGCTTGGATAATTAGTGTAGAAGCCTGCGATCCGCTATTTCCTCCGCTACTCATTATTAAGGGAATGAATAAAGCTAATACGGTTGCAGTTTCAATTTCATGTTGAAAAAATTGCATAGCTGAGGCGGTGAGCATTTCACCTAAAAAAAGCAAAACCAACCAACCCGCTCTTTTCTTTAAAAGTTTTAATATGCTGATATCTAAATAGGGTTCATCAAAGGCTTCTGTACCTCCGATTTTTTGAATGTCTTCGCTAAATTCTTCATTGGCAACCCATAAAACGTCGTCAATAGTAACAATGCCCAAAAGAATATTATGATTGTCAATGACTGGGATGGCTACACGATTATTCATTTTGAATGCATCATTGGCTAATTCCTGATCATCATATGCATTAAGCGCAATAAATCTACCATCCATCAATTCATTAACTTTCATCTCGGGAGAAGAAAGGATAATGTCTCTTATTCTTATATCATCTAATAATTCCCCTTTGTAGTTGAT
>CANICR010000155.1 GCA_947466405.1 Chitinophagaceae bacterium
CATTATAAAGACATTTCATTTACAGTACTTAAAGGTATTCCAGAAGTTGAAATCATCAATCACCTTAAAAATGAAAAGAAAAACATACTTGCTGTTTTAGGTGCTTACAGAAGAACAATGTTGTCTAGGTGGTTTAAATCGAGTTTAGCTGACGCTATCATTAATGAATTAAACATTCCGTTATTTATTGCTCATAATAAGTGAGGCTTACTTCTAACTAATTTATATTGGACTCATTAACGCATATTGCTCTTGGAGCCTGTATAGGCGAGGCTTTTTTTGAAAGAGGATTTGGCAAGAAAGCAATGTGGTGGGGGGCATTGGCACAAAGTATTCCGGATATAGATTTTATTTCGTCTTTTTGGTTGAATACTTCAGAAGCATTATTGGCCCACAGAGCTTTTACTCATTCTATTTTATTTGCTATCTTAATTATTCCATTATTTTCTTTAATTGCAGAAAGGATACATCGGCCACATAATATATCCTACAGAAAGTGGTATTTATTTTTCTTTATTGAAGTGTTTGTGCATCTTTTTACAGATTCTTTTAATAATTACGGTATAGGTTGGTTAGAGCCGTTTAGTCACTTACGATTTTCATTTAACCTTATTTACATAGCGGATCCATTCTTTTCATTAGTACCTGTTATTTCTTTAATTATGCTTATTGTTTTGAATAGATATAATTTAAAAAGAAAAAAGTACTGGAAAATAGGACTTTTAATTCCAATAATATATTTAACATTTTGTACTATTAATAAATATTATGTTGATAATTACATTGAAAAAACACTTTTGCAACAGCATCTATCAACAAAAAGGTTTTTTACAACTCCAGCGCCTTTTCAAAATTTATTATGGTACATTGTTGTAGCTTCTGATAGTGGTTTTTATATTGGTTATTATTCAATATTAGATAAAAAAGATAATATGAAGTTTAACTTTTATCCATCTAATGTTTCATTTTTAAATCAGGTTTCAGACCATGAAAACTTACAAAGATTAAAAAGATTTTCACAAGGTTATTTTACTATAGAGAAATGGCGAGATACACTTGTTTTTAATGATCTTAGGTTTGGTCAAATAACAGGCTGGAATTCGTATCCTTCAAAATTTGTTTTTCATTATTATCTTCAACATCCAAATGATAATAAATTAATTATTCAAAAAGGGCGTTTTTCCTCATGGAATATATATAAATTCAATTCCTTGATTGATAGAATAAAAGGCATTTAACTCTTTCTTTTAAAATAGAATGTACTTATGAAAAATAATA
The DNA here is from genome assembly GCA_947466405.1 of Chitinophagaceae bacterium. Taxonomy (GTDB): domain Bacteria; phylum Bacteroidota; class Bacteroidia; order Chitinophagales; family Chitinophagaceae; genus Ferruginibacter. The sequence continues at coordinate 1,279 of CANICR010000155.1, forward strand.
TTCTAATTGTTTGATAGGAAAGCCATCTTCTAAATTGAATGAAAATATTTTTTGATTTTAAATGATTTTCTTTGGTTATTTTGATACATTCTTGTTCAATTATATTTTCAATTTTACTTAAAGCAGCTTCTGTAAAGTCATCATTTCTTATATCGAGATTAACTTCCACACTTGCATAGGTACTGATATTATTAATATTATACGAACCTATTGTCAGCCATGTCGTATCGCAAATAGCAATTTTACCATGCAGAATATTATTTTGGTATTCATAAAGATGAATATGATTTCTTAATAGCCAATCGTACAACCATTTTTCTGCATTTTTTGCTAAAATCACATCTGACTTGCCTGCTATTATAATTTTTATTTTTATTCCCCTTTTTACAGCATTAATTATTTGCCTTCTAAATGCTTTCCCAGGTATAAAATAGCTGCATAATATGACCACTTGTTTTTTTGCAGTATGTAATATTTCGATATAAGAATTAGAGATTTCATTTTGATGCCAAACCCAATCATTTATCCTAACCCTTACATCGCAATTTTTATCAGATAAGAATTCTGATTTTTGTATTGATTTTCTTCGGGTTTCTTTATTTACGAATGTAAATGTTTGCCATATCTGCTTGCAATTTTCTTCTATTTCTGTTACTACGTCTCCTTTTACAAGTACAGCAAAGTCTAGCCAGGCTTTTTTTTCTGGCCTATCATTATATTTATCAGCAATATTCAATCCTCCTACTAATGCGTTTTTAGTATCTGTTACGATTACTTTTTGATGCATTCTTCTGCCAAAGTATAAAAATTTGCTTTTGAAAATTGGTTCAAAATACCTGAATTTAATACCCGCAGAAGTTAATTTAGAAATAAATTGTTTTGGTAAATTATTAGAAGCTATACCGTCAATCATGATATAAATTCTTACATTTCTTTTTGTAGCATTTATTAAAGAATCAGCAATTAAATTGCCAGTATAATCATTGGCAAAAATATATGTTTGAATATATATCAGCTCTTTCGTTTCGTTAATTAATTTTAATAGTATTTCAAAATAAGCCGAACCCCCTTTTAGAAGCGTAACAGAATTGTTTTTTTTATATTCGCCAGTATTCATTAATATATTTTAGTACATTTTTTCATAGTATTCTTTCGCAAGCCTGTTGCTGTCAAAATAGGGTAGTATATCATTCATGCCATTCATCATTATTTCCTGCCATCTTTTTGGGAAATCATAATACATTGGGAGAATTTCAGTTTCTAATAAATGGTATAGACTTTCTGCATCTAAGTCATCCTGAACATGATCTGGTTGTGATTTTTGACAAGGGGGCACCACAAAAGAATTTATTTTATCTTTCGCAAACTCAGGAAACCATCCATCAGGTAAACCTATATTTACTGCACCATTCATTGCCGCAGCAATTCCACTAGTTCCAGAAGCTTCATGTGTCATACGAGGCATATTTAACCATCCATCTGCTCCGCTTTTTAATATTTTAGACAGCTTTAGTTCGTATCCTACCAAAATAGAACAATTGAAATGACATTTGCATATGTCCACAAGTTTATCAAATATTCCAATACCATAGTAGTCCATGGGATATGGTTTGCCAGCCCAAATAATTTGAATGGGTCTTTCTTTATTGGTAATTAATTTAATAAACTTTTCCATATCATGAAAGAATATGTCAGCACGTTTATATTCGGCAAATCTTTTCGCAAATACAAGTGTAAATATATTCTCATCATAAATTTCACCACATTGGTCTGCTACGATTTCAAAAAGTTCTTTTTTTCTTGCTTTTTTTATTAAAGACAGCTCAGTACAGTTTCCATCTTTAATTGACTTGTATAATTCCTCGTCATGCCAGTAATTGAAATTTTGCGCATTAGTTATTGATTCAATTTCACAAAAATCTTTATAGTTTTTATTTTGATTACAAAGAGTTGATTTGTGTAGTTTAGAAACTCCATTTGTTTTTTTTGACAATAATACTGCAGTCAAAGTATGATTCAATTCTTCACCATCTGTTTTTGTAATAGCTTTAATTTCAGCTAGAGGCAAATCGCAAAAAAAACTCATTTTTTCAAGAAACAACAAATTGCTTTTTTGATTTCCGGAATCTTCGGGAGTATGATTGGTATAGACTAATCTTTTTTTTACTTCATTAATATCTTTGTATTTTTTATAAAGGTGAAAAATTAATGGTAATGCATGAGATTCATTTAGGTGGAATGTCTCAGTATTCCATTCTAGAATTTCTAATAATCTGGCACCTCCTTCACCTAATAATATCGCGGCAGCTATTTTTGTTTCAGGATTTGAGTCATATAATTTATGCGAAATTGTTTTAGCTAAATAATCATTCTCTGGCAAATCAGTAGATAAAAGAAAAATCGGTGCTGTGTTGAAAATATTTGGCTCTAAATAATAGGCAGTAACCCACACGAGATGTTTCGCTACTTTAATAGAAAATTTAATTTCAGTATCTTTTAGAAATCCATATTTTTTTTCTTCAAATAAAATATCCATTGTTTGATCAGCTTTTCTTGTCTGATTATAATATCCGTATTTCCAAAGAATGCCAATCCCAATAATATTTTGTTTGAGTTCAAATGCGCTTCTCATATGTGAGCCTGAAAGAAATCCAAGGCCGCCTGCATAGGTTTTTAATGCTTGATGAACAGCAAATTCCATAGAAAAATAGGCCACGGGCTTTTTGAATAATTCATCAAAAGTATACGTATGATTAATGGAAAAACTCATCTTTTTTATTAGTAAACAA
>CANICR010000156.1 GCA_947466405.1 Chitinophagaceae bacterium
AAATCGGAACTAGAAAGCATTATTAATGATAATAAATCACTTGGAAACATTACCTCTGCTTCTGTTTATTTAAGAGAGTTTTCAAAAGCGGAATGGATATCTATCAATGAAAAAGAAATGTATAGCCCAGGTTCATTGATGAAAATACCAGAGTTGATTGCTTTGTATAAAATGAGAGAAAAAGAGCCTGATTTTTTTAATCGTAAAGTTGTTTTTTCTCAGGAAACAAAAACCGATAAGCATCCTGTTTATTTATCAAAACGTATTGTAGTTGGGAATATCTATACAATAAAAGAATTGATAGATTATATGATTGTATATTCAGATAATAATGCTACTATTTTACTTAATAGGATTGTAGATGAAAATGTTTTTAAAAGAGTTTTTTCTGATGTTGGTTTAGAGCAACCAAATTTTGCATTGCCTCAATATCCTATTAATGTAAATGATTTTTCTGTTTTCATGAAAGAGTTATTCAATGCTTCCTACTTGTCTCAGGAAGATTCCGAAAGTTGTTTATCCATGCTCAGTAAAAGTGATTTTACTCAAGGGTTAATCAGTGGGTTGCCATCTGGTTGCTCTGTTGCGCATAAGTTTGGAGAAGGTGGACAAGATACTAATCCAAATTTTTCTGAATCAGCAATAGTTTATTGTGGTAAAAAGCCATATTTGCTCACCATCATGACAAAAGGAAACGACATTAAAAAGCTTCCAAAAGTAATTAGTGAAATTTCGAAGAAAGTGTATGATATTATGAGTACAAGGGTGTAAAAGTGCGACAGTTTTTCTTATTAAACGAATTCTAAAATAAATTTATAATAAAATTAGTTGGTAACTTTTACTAACAGATAAAAAATATGTCAAGTTTATTTTACAAGCAATTTACAATAGGGATAGAAGAAGAGTATATGGTGATAGACCCCATCACCCGTGAGTTAAAAAGTCATGAACAAAAAATCGTTCAACAGGGACAGAAGATTTTCAAGGATAAGGTAAAAGCGGAAATGCATCAAGCGGTAGTAGAGGTGGCTTCAGATATTTGTAAAGATGTTGAAACTGCTTTTATTGATGTTGCTAATTTGAGAAATAAGATTAGTGGTATTGCAAATGATTTTGACTTATGGATTGGTGCCAGTGGAACACATCCCTTTAGTCATTGGGAAAAGCAGTTAATTACCGATCATGTAAGATATAATGAAATTGTAAATGAATTACAAGAAGCGGCACGTAGCAATTTGATATTTGGTCTTCATGTGCATATAGGAATGGAGACGCGAGAAATGGCTATACATATAGCTAATACCGCCCGATATTTTTTGCCGCATGTTTTTGCATTAAGTACCAATTCTCCATTTTGGGAAGGAAGGCAAACGGGTTATAAGTCATTTCGCACGAAAGTATTTGAAAAGTTTCCGCGTACAGGCATACCCGATATATTTAATAGTATTGAGGATTATGATAATTATATCAAAATATTAATCAAAACTAAATGCATTGATAATCCTAAAAAAATATGGTGGGACTTAAGGGTACATCCTGTTTTTAATACTGTAGAATTTAGGATTTGTGATATACCCCTTACTGTGGAAGAAACGGTATCAATTGCAGGTTTGTTTCAGGCAATTTGTGCTAAGTTGTATAAGCTGCGTACAAAAAATATGAACTTCATGATGTACAGCAGGGCATTGATAAATGAAAATAAATTTAGAGCAAGCAGATATGGGATAGATGGGAATATGATTGATTTTGGAAAGGAAACGGAGGTGAATACAAAAACATTAATAGAAGAACTACTTAATTTTGTAGATGATGTAATACCGCATTTAGGAAGTGCTGAAACAATGAAGCATGTTCAAAAAATAATAGAAAAAGGCAGTGGTGCTGACAGGCAATTGGAAATATTTAAAAAAACAGGTGATTTAAAAGAGGTGGTAGATTACATACACCATAGTTTTTTAGCAGGGATATAGGTTTTGCAGAAAATATTAATTGTATTATATTTGCAGTCCAATAATAAAAATGGCTGCGTAGCTCAACTGAATAGAGCATCTGACTACGGATCAGAAGGTTTTAGGTTTGAATCCTAACGCGGTCACAACTTATAGTAAAGGGTTTCAAGCAATTGAAACCCTTTTTATTTTTAGCCTGTTGCATACAATTTGCACTATGATTAATTACATAAAATTCATATTTTAAAATCACTTATATTTGATGTGGCTTAGATGATCAATGATGAATTGTATGCTTAAACTGTTGGAGAAAAATATGCATAGTTATAATTACTTTCTCTTTTGCCCTTTAATTCATAAATAAAATATGGTGAAAGTTCAAATTGTTATTTTAACGGGGTTAAAAAACCCATCAATTAATTTAGTAAATAAAAAATAAAAAAAAATAGTAATTTATTGAATTTAAAATTGTTAAGTTTGCCTTTATATTAAAAAATAAATATAATAAGAAATTAATAAACTGTTCTATTTAATGGCAATGTCAGCTAAATTATTATTGTACACATTTTAACCATTTCAAAAAATCAATTACTTCAACATGAATATTTTTATTAAACTCGCATTAAGTTTTTTACTTGTTTTTTCATTTACAAGTTCATTTAGTCAGGATATTCCTAAAAGAGGAGTTATGTTTGATGATCAAGGTGTAAAAATTGAGTTGGGTGTAAAAGTTCCAAAGAATCCTTGCGACTCAAATGCTTCTAAAAAAGCAAAATATTGTTTATATATTACAAATGCAAACGGACTTCAAAATTTAAAACCGTACCTAAATTGGAAAATGCAATTTATAAATTGCAACAATCAAGTTATGGAGCAAACTATTTCAGTGAATATCTCAACGTTGAAAGATGGTCAAAACGTAAATATGGATTGGACATTTGATGCTACTCAAGTTGAAAAATATTTTTTAGATGTGGTTAACGATTACTCACCAAATACAACAAGAATTCGGAAAATTGCGAATGCAACTTCATTACAGCCAGATTCAATTGTAGGTAGCACAAATATCTTAACCGGTGAATCAATCACGTTGAATGTTGTTGGTGGAACACTAACAACTGACGCCAAATGGGTTTGGTATAGTGGAAGTTGCGGTAATGGAATCAGAGAAGGTGAAGGTCCAATATTAAAAAAAGCTGCCTTATATAAAACTACAAATTTTTATGTTCGTGCTGAAGGATTGAGGGGAAATACAAGCTGCACTTCTAAACAAGTTATTGTAGACAATAATAGTGTTGCAGCTGATGCTATAATGGGGAAATCTAAAATATGTAAATCTTCAACCAACAAAAAAACAATGCTATATGTTGTAGGTGGAAAGAAAGGTCTAGATGCCTCATGGGTTTGGTATAAAAACAGTTGTAATGGGTTTAATTTGGGTACTGGAGATACCATATATGTAAGTCCTCAGGAAACAACAATATATTATGTTCGTGCCGAAGGCCCTACGATAAATCCTACTTCATGCGTATCTCTTACAATTGAGGTTATTTCGCCATCCGTAAAACCAGAAAGCATAAAAGTTACTCAGGTCAACAAATGTGCAAATGAACGCGTATTATTAGAGCCTATAAAAGGAAAGCTTTCCAACGATGCAGTATGGCATTGGCGTTCAATTATGGCAGGCAGCTCAATGTCAAGAGATGAAGGAATCGCAGATGTTTTAGAAGTTTTTCCTGATTATAATACCACTTATTATTTAGCAGCTGAAGACAACATTTGTAAAAGTACAGAAGAGATTTCTCAAGTTGTTAATGTAAAAAATATTTCAATAGCACCTAGTTCAATCTATATTCAAAAAATCAAAAAAAACACATATAATCTTTCCGTTTCAGGAGGTGTTTTAGGTGAAAATGCCAAGTGGGTTTGGTATAAAAATACATGCGGCGGTGAAAAATTGGCTAGAGGTGAAAATAATATTGAGTACAAAGCTAAAAAAGACGGAAATATTATTTATGTTCGAGCGGAAGGTGATTGCAACACCACAGATTGTGTTATGGCAAATGAATACAGAATAGTCCGTTCTACTTCTACTAAAAATAATAAGAAAAAC
>CANICR010000157.1 GCA_947466405.1 Chitinophagaceae bacterium
AAGACACCTGTAGTTACTTAATAAATGAAAGAGGATATGAAGAATGGAAATTATAGTTGTTCTTTCTGCAATGTAGAAAGAGAAATAATTTTAGAAACTGAAATATCGTTTGCCATTTACGATAGCTTTCCAGTAAATGATGGTCATGCATTGATTATTCCAAAAAGGCATACTGCCAATTATTTTGATTTGTCATTAGAGGAGCAGAAAGATTGTATTGAGTTATTAAATCGTGTTAAAGGAATTGTACTAGAAAAATATAATCCTTCTGGTTTTAATGTGGGTATTAATATCAATGAAACCGCTGGGCAAACGGTTCCTCATGTACATATTCATTTGATACCGAGGTATGAGGGTGATGTTGAAGAGCCGAGAGGTGGCGTGAGGGGGGTGATACCTAATAAAAAAATCTATTAACTAACCACCGGATAATAAATATCTCCCCAATCTTCTTTTCTGTTCTCCATCATAATATCAATAATGATAGGTATTAGCAGTTTGAGGATATTACAAGCATCTCTTACCTGAGTACGATTCACCTTGCTTTTATAAGTAGCACCACCATGCATAAGCTGGTTACGAAGCATATACAATCTGTCTAGCACTACTTCAATTAGTTTGGCTACCTCATTTTTTGATAGATAACGATTGGCATCTTCATTTGATTTGTCAAATAGCTTTTTCCAATTTACATTTTCGCCACGCTGGGCATCCCAGAAGGGTTTGTAAATAAATTGGTTATCGATGATTAGTCGCACAGGCCCTGAGAATTTTTGCCACAACAAATTGTAAAATCGCTTCTCATGATCATAGCTCACCAATTTTGATATAAACTCATTAAATTGTTTTCTTTCAGTTAAATCATTTTCAGACTTTTCGTCAATAGCATAACAGGCATTGTAAGAAATCCACAACGACAAAAATTGTAAATCGTGATTGGTTGTATTTTCCTCGGCACATTTTAGCCAGCTGATAGCTCGGTGCAAGCGAACAGTCAGATTTTCTGGCATGACTTTATTTTGTTTTAGTTTTCGTTTTAAATCTGAGGATGACATTGGTATTTTTTATAAGGTTAATTCGATAAAAGTTTGATTGCTGAAATGATAGAAATCTTTAAACGAGAAAGATGACAGGGCCAAATTTTACAAGTTGGTCCAAAATTTTAGCGAAGCAATAAAATTAATTAAAAATTAGATAAAATAATTTCTAATTGTGTTTTTTATGAAGATAGAAATACAAATTATATAAAACGCTCGAAAATAATTTTTTAATTAGTTGTTATTACGAAAAATAAAAAAGAAATAAACCGAGTTAGGTTAACCGAACTTTTCAGTTCTTTTTTAAAATCTAACTATTTTACCATCCATTTCTTCAATTCCTTAACTTCCGATATTACTATTTGTAAATTTCTTGAATCAATCAATTCTAGCTCTTGCTCCTCGGTAAGTTTTGCATTTGCTCTCTGAAACTTTATTATTCTCATTATTGCGCCAATCCTATCTTCGCGTTCATCCTGAAGATTCATTAGTTCATTTAAAATTTCATCAACCGTTTTTTCTTTAGGTGACACATATTGGTGTATACGTTTTGATAAGTCTTCGCATATGTCAACATTAAATTTTTTAAAATAAAGCTCTAGTGTTCCTTTTGATAAATGATAGGATCCCATATTTATTGTTTTAATTTTGATTTGATTTTATTACAGCTTCTTTTCGATTAGTCAGCATCAACGATGTTTAAATGGCTTTCTATTTTTATTTTCATTCATAATAAAGGCCCCACATGTTTTTCTTAAACCAGGAATTGGTTTTGGGATACCATTAATTATTTCGTTTCCACATCGCACACCCCATCCTATACCAACAGCCCAAATCCTGTGTTTACAGTTATAACATACTTCTTCATCGATAGAAATTGTGTCTTGGTTTTTATTGTTATCCATGATTAGTTATTTTAAATTGAAGTTTAATGTTTTATTATCAATCCAACCTTTCAATTCTTCTAATCCTCCTTTTTTCGCGCAATAACCACATCCCCATGTACCCGTACTTGTGGAAATTTCAATAGAATGTGCTCTTCCTGAAGGGCAATTGGCTCGCCAACTATGAGCAGTTTGGTCAAAAGGAATTGGATAGAGTTTTTGCTCTTCGCAGTATCGAATCAGTGGATGGCCTTGACCACTTTCCTTGATTTTATTTTTTTGATTGTTAATGTTGTCTATTCCTTTTCTTAATAGCTGATTAAATTCATCTTCGGTAAACAGTTCGCTATAACTATATACAGGGTAACCAAAACAATTACCGCTATAAGAAAAGAATTCAATGAGAAATGATTTTAGTGACGCGATGTCATCAGTGCAAGAATTGTCTGGTGTAAAGAGTATAGTTTCTTTCTCTTTTTTACTGCTACCAAGCAAATAGCAATCCGATTTTAAAATACTCAATTCATTTTGAGCATTGAATCGATAATAAAGAGAGGTTTCATAACAACGAATACTAATAAAATCCTGTTCGAAGGTGACTAAGTGCTTGTGTTCCATGATGCATAAATTTTTAAGGTTAAAAATGAATACATCAAGAAAATAATAAAGGGAAGTTTAGCGCTTTATTTTGGCTGAAGGCCCTCATCATTTTACCACCGCGGTCTCTCGACTCGGTTGGTTTCACTTTTACGTGAATCTTGATGTGGATACAAAGATAGAAAATAATTTCAATCAACAAAATGAATTGTTATAAAAAACAAAATATTTACTATGTTGAATGTCTTTAACATTTCTTTGGTATCATTCTGAATTTTTTATTTGTAGATTCAATTAACAAAGCAAAACCCTCTGTATTTGACTACAATTCTATAACACTTACCGCTTTCTTCAGTCGTTGTCCTCTTCTTTCTTTTAAGTCGGTCTTTTTATTACTCACCTCTAAAACACACTGTTATGTTTAAAATCATTTCCGCTTTTATAATTATTTTAATCAGTTGTAGAACACAAGCACAATCTATCAGTGAAAGAACTGTAGATAGTTCTGGAAATATATTGATTTTTACGACTATCGATACAATTGGCAGGGATGCTAGATACTTGGCAGTGGATGGATTTATATATAACGTAGATAGTGTTAATAATTATGTATTTGATTTTTATTTCAACTCCCCACATAATTTCTTATTAACCGCTAAGGATAAAATTTACATTCGATATAGTGATGGAGCAGTTTATAATGTATCATCTTTTTCAGAGGGCAGTTTTTTTACTCAAGGACAAGACGCAAATATTTCCATAGAAGTTTCAAAAAATGCATTAAATAAAATGTTACAGTACTCAGTAAAATCTATAAGCATTGTAACTGATAAATTTAGATATACCATACCCGTTAATTCCGCCGATAAAAAAGTTTTTGAAAATCTTGCACATTTTATGTTGAATGTAAATGTGTATGATGAAAACGTAATAAAGCAGTCAGAGCTTACTAAAATGAAAAGTTCGGATAATTAATTTAGCATACGCTCAGTTTCTTTCTAATCCTTATTATTCACCTTTTAAATCTAAATGTATGAAACGCAGAAACGCAACTATCGCCCTAGTAATTATTTTGATTGTCATTTTAATGATAGCAAAATGCAATTGCTATAATAAAACAGCTACGGCTGTAAGGTTTGTTAATCCTCCTATTCCTTCTGGGGACATACCTTTTTCTGATTATGCAGTAGATGCATCAAAAGGAGATACCATAATGTATGCTTCTGGTACTGTACTGTTGTTTCCTCCGAATTCATTTGTAGATAAAAACGGTAAATTGATTGAAGGGAAAGTAGAAATAAAATATAGAGAATTTTCTAATCCCATAGATTTTTATTTGTCAGGAATTCCAATGGATTATGACTCTGCTGGCGTGCATTATAATTTTCAATCAGCAGGGATGTGTGATATACAGGCATTTAAAGATGGACAACCGGTTTTTGTAAATAAAAAAAGCAAGCCTGAGATTAATATAGCTACAGTGAATACTGACCTTGCCCAAAATTTATATTATTTAGATACAGTCACTCAACAAT
>CANICR010000158.1 GCA_947466405.1 Chitinophagaceae bacterium
ATTGCCAACTTGACTTAATCTTTGCAATTTATTTTTAGGGATAATAGACAGATGTCTACAAGCAGTATTAACAGCTTCTTCGGGTAATATTTCAATCATACTATTTTGATGAATTAAGTCATCAACACAATTAATATAATTGCCAAAATTAGAAACCAATTTACTTCCCTTAAAAGCAACAACTTTTATTGAATTAAAAATCGGCAGCCCTTGATAAATTTGTTGCAAATAAATAACAGTAAGCCCATCGCAGGAAGTATACGAATTAGATATTTTGGTTTGCAACAACTGATCTGCCGTAATTCCTATATTATCATGCTCTCTTTCAAGCAACATAAATAAATTAGTCTCTTTTTGAGCAAAGCAATTCATTGAAAATAAAAATAAAATAAAAAGCCAACCGCCTTTCTTATTGAAGCAACCAAAAATAGTATGAATAGATATTAAAGGCAATAGCATTTCGATAGGGTTGATTAAAAAAAAAGCAATTCATTTTATTAAAATCGAAATTACAATACGGTATGAGGGAAATAAAAATAAAACAATAAAGATTATTTATTGTACCTGATGTTTATTTATAAGAAATGAAAGTATTTATTTTTGCTCATTTAATTGAGCTTTAAGCCTGGCGACTGTATTATTGGCTTCAATTAATTTAAGCTTAAGATTGTATAGTTCTGGCTGTGTAGTTTTTACTAAAGATTCAGTTTCTTCATTATCTTTTTGAAGTAATAAGATATCCTGATCCATTATTTTAATGACATTAGTAGCCTCTTCATATTTTTTTCCTAGTTCTAGTTCTACACTTTCTTTTAATTTAAATGCTAATGAATTTTCTTTCCGTAACGTTTCCTTTATTAATCTTTCACTTTCCAATAATCCTTCTGTGCTTTTATATTTCTTTCTTAATTTTAAATAGTTCATAATCCCAATAATTCCTGCGCTGGCAAAACCAAGAAAAAAGAAAAAAATTGAATAAGTAATAACGGGAGACAAAATCATTAATTTCAGCAAAATTAAATAATTATTTCAAATAAGTTGTTTGATTTAATTATAATTATTAAAAATTGATATTTAATACAAAAAAACATAGTTTTGAATAATTAAACCTTATTTCAAATTAAAGTAAAAGTATGTCCACAAAACTTACAATCAATAGCAATGGGTCTATAAAGATCGAAGGTGATTTTTCAATTTTTGACAAAAGCGGCAATCAATATGATTTAGGCGGAAGATCTGTTGTAGGATTATGTCGTTGTGGACTTTCTGCTAATAAGCCATTTTGCGATGGTGCTCATAAAGGAAATTTCGACCATGATGCCATTGCCTTTAACCTGCCAGAAAAGAAAAAAGACTAATACCATTAATTACCATTTTTTCGATAGTTCCCTATGAAAAAAGAATCTATATTTATGTTGCTTCTTGGCTGTAAACCAAAAGGAAGATACACTGAACAACATGATGTTTTATTTACAATTGGTAGTACTTTAAAAGAGCTTATTCCTGATATTAATTCATTTTGGCCAGAAAGTGGAAGTATTCATATTGATTGCTGGAGAACTGTGACCGAAGTTGATGGCTACAACATTGAGATTATGCCAGCAACATCAAAACCAACAAATCAATTACGGTTGTTTTTTATAAACCTTGGTGGGTACAAACCAGGCGAGTTTGAAGAATACCATTACAAAACAATAATTGTAGCAGAAAACAAAACCTTAGCTATTAAAAAAGCAAAAGAATCTGCTTTCTTTAAACATACTGGATTCAAGGGCGCCGAAACGCATATTGATGATAAATACGGAATTGATGTTGATGATTTTTACGCTATTGAAGACATTTTACCTTCAAGTATCAAATCTAAATATAGTATACATATTTCCGAAAGTAACACATCCAGAAAAGACGATTGGAATATTGGCTATACTAATTTATCTAAAATAAAATAAAATCAGCTTTTGCCAAATATAAAATCAAATCACACCATATGAAACTAAATTTATGGTCAGTTGGGAAAGGGCATGAGGGTCATGTAGAAGAAGGGATTTTATTATTTACTAAAAGAATTGCAAACTACTATCCTGTTCAATGGCAAATTATTGCAACTCCAAAGCAAGCCGCCGCAATGAATGAGAGTGATTTAAAAAAAGCAGAAGGCATTCTGATTTTAAACCAGCTTAAAAAAGACGACTATCTCATAGTATTAGATGAAAGAGGCCAGCAATTTACCAGTGAAAAATTGGCTTCTTTTATTCAACAATGTGCAAATGAAAGTAAAAAGAATATCATATTTTTAATTGGTGGCGCATTTGGCGTTAGCAATGAAGTATTAGAAAGGGCTGACTTTACATGGAGTTTGTCACAATTGGTTTTCCCCCATCAACTAGTACGAATGATATTGGCTGAGCAAATTTACAGAGCTTGTACAATCAACAAAAACGAAAAGTATCATCATAAATAATTTCTAACTTAGTTATGCAGTTCAGATTTGCAACAATAAATGATTTGCCTGTTATTGTAGATATTTACAATTCTACTATACCGTCTAATTTAACAACTGCAGATACCGAATTTGTTACCGTAAATGATAAACTAATATGGTTTAATGAGCACAACTCTTTAAAAAGGCCATTATGGATTGTAGAAATAAATAATTGTATTATTGGCTGGATAAGTCTGCAAGATTTTTATGGCCGTCCTGCTTATAACGGCACTGCAGAAATAAGTATTTATCTGGAGGAAAATTATAGAAATAAAGGCTTTGGGAAAAAAATGCTTTCTTTTACGATCGAGCAATGCAATAAACTCGATATTCACACCTTACTTGCTTTTATTTTTCAACAGAATGAAGCAAGTATTAGACTTTTTAAATCAGCGGGATTTGAGGACTGGGCATTATTAAAAGAGGTTGCATTGCTAAATAGTACATTCGCCAACCTAATAATTCTTGGAAAAAAAGTTACTCAATAATCATTATTTTGGGGTTGAGCTTGATTTTTTTTCGGAATTATTTTTTTGTTACTATCCGATACATTTTTTTTAACTTGTTTATCATCAATAATTTCTATAGACTGAGCGTCTTCAAAGTTTATATAATCTTCTGAAGTACCATTCCCAAAATCCTCATTTAAGCTATCTCCCGTTCTGGCAATATTTGCAAAATTCAAATCTGCATAAATAGGATTATTTTTCAACTCTGCTGGCTGTTCAAACTCTTTAACTTTTCCATACTGCAACTTACTATCCGCATATACATTACTCATAAATAATCCCCATTTAGGTGCTGCCATTTCTGCACCTCCGCTATTACTCGTATAAATAGGTATGAAAGGATCTTCACAACCTACCCATGTTCCTGCAAGCAATTCAGGTGTATATCCAATAAACCACCCATCAGTATTTCCATTTGTTGTTCCAGTTTTACCTGCTTTTTGTACTGGGATATTATAACTATTTAATCTTCTAGCAGTTCCAAATTGAACAACACCCTGCATTAATTTCGCCATAGTATAGGCATCTGCTTCATTGATAATTTCTTTACTTTGGGATATAGGAAATTCATGTAAAATATTGCCATATTTATCTTCAATTCTTGTTAAAAAGACAGGAGGCGTATTCAATCCTTTATTAGGGAACATTGTGTAAGATTGAAGCATCTGTATCATTGGAATCTCTGCAGCTCCTAATGCAATTGAAGGGTAATGAGGAAGCTTTGCTTTAATTCCACATTTTTCTGCGAATTCAATTGTTTTATTTACCCCAATTAACCCCATTAAATGCCACGCAGCTCCATTTATTGAATTAGCCAAACAATACGCCATCGTACCACCTGATGTACTAATAGTTTTCCCACCTAAAGTAAGCGGGCCGCCTGGGATTATTGTTTCCGGGGTATAATTCGCATCTGTTACAGCCAACGTATACAAAAGTGGTTTAAACGTAGAGCCTACCTGTCTACTTGAAGTCACATGATCGTATTTAAACCATCTGTAATTAATACCACCAACCCAGGCTTTTATTTC
>CANICR010000159.1 GCA_947466405.1 Chitinophagaceae bacterium
GATTTTAGTACAATATTTTTTGAATTGTATGACCCGTTTACCGAATCGGTAGTTTTCATGCGAATACTCAATCTTCCGCTGGCTGTGCCACTCGTTTGAGCAATGCTGATTGAATCATAATAATTAGAACTGTCCTTAGATAACTGAAAACCATAAGGTGCTATTGCTTTTAAGCTATCTGTTAAATTGCTTCCTGAAATGGAAAATGTTTGTGCGGTAGAGGCTGTACCGTATGTAGTAGTAAAAGCTGAAGCTGTAGCAGCGCCTGTGATAGTAGCTGATGGAGATGCTAATGTGCCTACTAAGCTTACATCATCAATTCTTATCCCCAAAGCAGTTGATCCTGTAGGAGATTTAAGAAATCTTATTTTTAATGGGCTAAGTTGAGCTCCTGAAGGTAGGCTTAATACTTTTGCTTTATACCAACCAGTTGCAGCAGTAGCAGATTCATTAAAAAGCGTTGCGTCTGTATTTGCTATTGCTACCCATGCAGATCCATTCCAATAGTCTACCGAAAATGTAGGATGAGCCGTTGCTTGATATTTATAATAATAGTAAGTAAGGGTTAATCCAGTATAATTGGCTGCTTGAATATTTTCAATAGAAAAGCCATAAGAACCACTAGTTCCTGTTGCAAAAAATACATTTCCACCACCTGATGCACCCGTGTAACCTGAACTTACAGAAGTAATCCTAACATCTGCGGTAGCAGTTGCATCACCTGTTGAATAGGTTAAATTCCCGGGAGAATTTTGAAAAGTATTTAACGAAATCACTTTAGTAGCAGTTGGAGCCCCCATATTTTCTGTAAAAATGGTTGTCTGACCAAAGCCGTTACTAAAAGAAAGTACCAAAAAAAGAAATGATACAATAATTGTCAATAATGATTTTGAGAAATTTTTCTGAGAGTAAAAATTCACGTTCATAAACGATGGTTTTTCTTTTTTATTAAAATTATTTATAATAAAGTATAGTGTTAGTTATTGGCTTAGAACTTAAAAAAGAATTCTTGTAGTGAAAATATACAAAAATTGTTAAAAAATATAAAAAAATGAACAATAAAAATTCTTTTGTGAATATAAAATGTTTTATTAACAAAAGTTACTCTTTTTGAAAAAAATATTTAGTTTTTTACGAATGAATATTAATATACAAACGGCTTGGACTTTTAATAAAAAATTCTATGCTGATACAATATTTATTGAGCCCTGCCTATCGTAATTAAAACATCTTTTACGAAGCAAAATTGAGGAATTAATAATCCGTATGTGAGATTTTAGTATTAAGAAATTGTGAACATTTCACAATGAAATAAAGAGATATATTATATTAATTGAATTACTAAAAAGGCATTAATATTTTTGGGAGAAAGTTTATCGAAAATGCTTGCTTACATGAATACCCTTTTTTTCCTGAATGTTTAAGAATTAAACGATCAAGAAACAGATTTGACCTAGTTTGCTATTACTAATACTGGATAAATGTATTTAGCAATACTTGCCAGTCAAGAAAAGAAATTAAATTTTTCGAACATGCAATTCCATCAAACCACCACTATATATCTATTTTCTTATGCCTTGGTACTAAAGATTTCATGATCAACCAGGCAATTAGATAAGCCACCGCACAGAAAGTAAACATAATTGTATATCCTGTTTCTATGTGTTTTAGTTGTTTGTAGTAATCAAATAATGACCCGCCTGTTTTTGTAATAATAACACCTCCTATACCACCTGCCATTCCGCCAATACCTACAACAGATGCAGTAGCTTTTTTAGGAAACATATCAGAAACAGTAGTGAATAAATTAGCGGACCAAGCCTGATGAGCGGAAGCACCTATTCCAATTAATAATACAGGCATCCAATAACTAATAGCTCCTAGAGGTTGCGCCGCTAGCACAACCAAAGGAATGAAGGCAATCATCAGCATTGCTTTTAATCTTGCATCATACGAATGAAATCCTTTCTTTATAAAATAAGCAGGAAACCATCCACCACCGATACTGCCAATCATAGTCATGCTGTATAAAACAGACAGAGGTAAAATAATATCTGTTCCTCCCATTTTGTATTGATCCTTTAAATAAGCAGGCAACCAAAATAGAAAAAACCACCAAACACCATCAGTCATGAACTTTCCAACTGCAAAGGCCCATGTTTGTTTATACCCTAAAAGTTTTACCCATGATAATTTTGGCCCTGTTTCTACCTCTTCATTTTCTCCAACTGCATTATCCTGATTAATATAATTGAGTTCTTCTTTTGATAATCGTTGTTGCTGATTTGGATTATCATAATAAATTAGCCAAAAAATTAACCACAATATTCCAACTCCACCTATGATGATAAACGCTGATTCCCAACCCCAGTTTTTGGCAATCCAAGGAACAGTTAATGGTGCTAAGATGGCTCCTACATTTGCACCAGAATTAAAGATTCCCGTTGCAAAAGACCTTTCCTTCTTTGGAAAATATTCTGCGGTTGCTTTAATTGCTGCAGGAAAGTTCCCCGCTTCTCCGAAACCCAATACTGCCCGAGACAACATAAAGCCCGCAATTGAAATCGGTACACCTACAATACCAATCCAACCTAATGCTACTGAAAAATATTCTCCCAATGATATGGAATAAGCATGCATTACAGCGCCTATTGACCAGATAATAATTGCCCAAGAATATCCACTTTTTGTTCCGATTTTATCAATAATTCTTCCGGCAAATAGCATGGAAATTGCATAAGTAAACTGAAATACTGAAGCAATATTAGCATAGTCGCTGTTTGACCAATTGAACTTTTCTTCCAATACAGGTTTCAACAAACTTAACACCTGACGATCCAGATAATTAACAGTTGTAGCAAAAAATAAAAGAGTACAAATAGTCCAACGATAATTTCCAATTTTTTGCTGAATCATAGCTTATTTTTTAATTGATTGAATTAAAGATAATACTTCTCTTGTTGAAGATTCTATGGTTGCATAATCTTTTGCCTCCATTAATTTTTTACTAATCAATTTACTTCCCATACCCACGGCACATACGCCTGCTTTAAACCAACCTTCTATATTTTCTCTAGTGGTATCAACACCACCTGTAGGCATGAATAATAATTTAGGAAAGATTTCTTTGATGCTGCTTAAAAATTCGGGGCCTAACATATTGCCAGGAAATAATTTTATGAAAGTAACTGCATTATTTTCAGCGGCAATAATTTCAGTTGGTGTCATACACCCAGGTGCATAAAACATTCCAATGCTATTGGCTTTATCAGCCACTTCTTTTACATAACCAGGACTTACCATAAAATCGGCACCGGCACTTATATAATCTTCTGCTTGCTGCAAATTTTTTATAGTGCCAACACCCAACAATAAACCAGGCATTTCTGCATTTCTTACTTCCACTAGTTTTTTAAAGTTCTTTAAGGCAGCTTCTCCTCTATTGGTATATTCTACCGCTTTAATGCCGGCTTTATAAATAGCTTTTAATATATCTACACTTACCTGTTCATCTGCGTTAAAATACAAAGGCAACATCCCTTGTTCAATAATGGTATTAACTACTTGATGTTTCATTTGCTTTATATTATTCTTAAACGTGTATAAAATACTTTAATCAAAAATGGAAAAGTGCTATTATTAAATTTTCACTTTAATAACCAGCTTCTTTATGTTTGCTTCTCCTATCATAGGCGCATGAACATCTTCCGGAAAAAAAATAGCAAATTGCCCGTCCGTTAATTGAAAAAACATGTCTGGACTATCATTAAAAAACTGCACATCTTTTTCAGCATTGTATTCACCTTGGTTGAACATACAGTTTTCTCTTGGCTTCCAGCCTATTGTTTCAATTCCGTTAATGCAAAGTTGAATATCAATGTGTTCATTATGGCATTCGAATTTTGATAAACTTACTTCTTTTGTTTTGCCAGGTGCAAGGCTTATGATGGATTTTAAACCGTCAGCAATATCTGCTTTTCCC
>CANICR010000160.1 GCA_947466405.1 Chitinophagaceae bacterium
AATAATTTCTTCTTTAACCGTCTTATCATTATTTTGTATTACCTACTTCGCAATCAGTTGCAAACATGAAGTTCCTGTTAATGCAGATGCTGAATGTGCTAGTTTTCTATTAAGCACCACCTATACAAATTCTACTGCTGCTAATCCAAATAGCGGTACTATAACGGCAACGGCTGTAGGAGGATATGGAGGATTTACTTATAGCATTAATACAACACCTGTAACTACAAATCAAACTGGTTTATTTACTGGTTTGGCTGCCGGGGTTTATACCATTACCTCAACTAGTGGTAATTGCACCAAAACTACTTTAGATACTTTAACAAACACAGGCGGTGGCGGTGGTGGCGCAGGTATTAGTTTTGCAAGAGATATTCAGCCAATCATTTATAATACTTGCGGACAAGCAACATGCCATAACCATAGCAATAACTATAATACATACGCAGACATTGTTGGAACACCAGGAGCAACATGGTCTGCTTGTACCAACTTAAATTCATTTGTAAAACGAGTTGTTGGGACAACTGGTCTTACTACATCAGGTAGACACGATATGCCAACTAGTGGCACGGCTTCATGGACAACTTTTGTTAACACCTACTTTATTCCATGGATTAATCAAGGATTCCTAAATAATTAATAATACTCTAAATAATTAAAAAAAGTCGTTCAATAATGAACGACTTTTTTTGAGCATTAAAGTTTATTACTTCTTTTTACAAAAGTCAGGTTTATTAAAATTTGAAAGTGGTAGATGTAAAAGAATTAATTTCTTAAACAATAAACTATCCAGGCATTCTGGTGATATACTTTTCTATTTGCTTTATTTGATCTAGAATTTGAGGAGTAGTTGGTTTAAAAGATTTTGCTTTTCTAAAATAATCTTTAGCAGCCCTAAACTCTCGTTTATTCATCATAATAGAGCATAATTGCAGATAGGCTGCAGCATTATTCTCGCTATCAGGTAGTCCTGCTCTAATTGCTTGGCGAATATAAGCCTCTGCTTGTTTGATATCTCCTTTTTGCATACTTAGCATTCCTAATTGTAGTTTGTTTGGCCCTTCAGCTTGCTTAGTTAGTGTTCCGCCTAATGACAAACCTTTTTTCATCATTTTTTCAGCTTCCTCATAATTCTGACCAACCATCGCCAAATTGCCCAGTATTGTATAATACACAGACCTTATAGGCTTAATTAATAATCTAGGAAATTGAATGGAATTCACTATTTTTTTAGCCTCTTCCATATCGCCTTCTTCCATAGCTGTTTGTATTAAACGCATAGGGCCTAAAAGAAAATGGCCTAGGATACAAATTACAGATAATAAATAAATAATAAAGGAAGGCCAAAAACTAGTTTGCATATGAACATAGATAGCTAATGCCAACAAAACCAATCCAATCCATAAACGAAATTTAATAAATATATTGAGCAGTTTCATGATATAAATTTTAAAGTGCAAAGATATGATATTTCAAATTTTAATCTCGTATTGATTCTTGGCCAATTTTTTAAAAAGAATTATCTTGTTTTAATATTAAAATCATAGTTATGAAAAAAATCTACTTTCTTTCTTTTTTAATTTTTTACACCCTTATCAGCAATAGCTTTGCGCAGGCCCCTTGTAATGGGTCATTTTCAGAAAACATTAATGGCTTATCCGTTTATTTTTCGCCGAATTATTATGGTGATTCTTTGTCAACAACTACCCACTTTTGGAGTTTTGGAGATGGTAGTTCCAGTTCAATGGCAAATCCTACTCATACTTATAATCAATGTGGCACTTATTCGATTTTACATACTGTTAGTACTAGGGATTCCAACAGAGTTTACATTTGTAGCGATTCTATAATGCAAAACATTGTGATCATTTGTAATCCTCCACCAAGTAATTGTAATATTATCCCTCAATTAATTGTTGATTCAACAAATTCCAATAGTTATATTTTCGTTAATGCCACTAACAGTTTTGGTACTGCAACCTGGACATTTAGTGATAGCACAACCGCTACAGGAGATTCTGTTATACATTCATTCAGCGGGTCTACTCCATATTCAGTTTGCATGAGGATAACGGAAAGCAATAACTGCTATGCAGATACTTGTGTAAGCATTAGAAATGGCGGAACAGTTAATAATTGCAATATTACTCCTCGATTAATTATTGATTCAATTGCATCTAATAGTTATATTTTCGTAAATATTACTCCTAGTTTTGGCACAGTGTCTTGGATATTTAGTGATAGCACAACCGCTACAGGAGATTCTATAATTCATACATTCCGAGGATCAGCTCCATATTCAGTTTGCATGAGGATAACGGAAAGCAATAACTGCTATGCAGATACTTGTGTAAGCATTAGAACAAACAATAATCCGAATGTTTGTAATTTGCAATCGAACTTTAGATGGCAAGCTACTGTGGGTAATGTAAATGAAATTAATTTCACCAATACCATTGCAGGATTAAATTCCAATACGGATATATTAACTTGGACTTTTGGAGATGGTAGTATTTCTCATGATTTGAATCCAATTCATCAATATGTTTCAAGCAGGGTATTTAATGTATGTTTATCTGTAGAAAGAGATTCTACCTGTATTAGTAATAGATGCCATACACTATCAAATGCTACTCCTTTAACATCATTCCCTAATCCAGCACAAGGAACAGCCAATGTAAATGTGTTGATAAACCAAGTAGCTCAAATTTCTGCGTTTTTATATAATTCACAAAGCATCTTAGTGGGACAAGTATCTCAAAGTGGTGTAGCGGGAAATAATTTAATTTCATTTAATATTGCTGGGTTACCTGCCGGATTTTATACTATAAGAATTTATAGTGGCAATCAAGTGTATGTTTCACGATTCCAAAAATTATAATATCATTTTTTAACAGAGGCTATCTAAAAAGATAGCCTCTGTTAAAATTAGCAAAAGGTCTTATAAAGAATCAACATGATTTCTTTCTATAGTGGTAAGTCCTCCTTTATTTCCTACAAATACAAAATGGAAAATATAGTTTGCATTTAGAGTACTATAAGAAAGTATCTACTATAATTTATGTTTTATTATATAAAATGAATGAAGAGATAAATAAATGGTTTAAAGAAATAGAGCTGTTAAGAAACCTGGCTGTAAAAGTTGAATTACTAGAAGAAATAAAGTGGGGCAAATTATGTTATACCTATAATAACAAAAACGTTGTCATCATTCAACCGTTTAGAGATTATTGTAGCCTTGGTTTTTTTAATGGTGCGATGTTAAGTGACAAACAGCATCTATTAGTAAAAGCAGGAAAACATACGCAATTAGGAAGACAAATGAGGTTTAAAAATTATAATGAAATAATCAAATTAACTGCCATTATTCATTTATACTTGAAAGAAGCTATTGAAATAGAGAAATTTGGAAGAAAAATTAATATAAAAAATGAAAAAACCGAGATTCATATAGAAGAGCTAGAAGAAATGTTTAAGCTTGATTCAATTTTTAAAAAATCATTTGAAGCATTAACTGCAGGTAGACAAAGGGGATATCTTATATATTTTTCTGCAGCAAAACAAAGTGAAACAAGAAAAAAAAGAATTAATAAATATAGCAGTCAAATAAAATGCGGAAAGGGTTTAAATGATTGTACTTGCGGACTTTCAAAAAGAATGCCTAACTGTGATGGATCACACAAGTTTATCAAAATAAAAGTTAGCTAAATTCTATATAGAGATTAAGAGTGGTTTTTTTATTACTTTTGTAGCTCAATTAAATAATGAATTGATAAATGGTAAAAATGGTTATTACTAGGAAATGTTTTCTTGGTATAATTATTCTATCCATTGATCAAATTTTGGTCTCGTAGTTCAATGGATAGAATAGAAGTTTCCTAAACTTTAGATCCAAGT
>CANICR010000161.1 GCA_947466405.1 Chitinophagaceae bacterium
CCAAGCTCTCTGATCATTTCGAGGTCATAACTAACTCTTTCGCCTATACGCTGTGCTTCATTGTATTTACCTGAATTTTTGAAATACGTTACCTGAGCAGCACATTCGTCTTGAATTTCATTGATTACTTCTGCCATCAAATCTTTTGGAGCAAGGTATAAATTAGCAGGAAAAATAGCCGCATTCTCCACTTTTCCAATTCGTTTCCCAGTTGAAATCTCTAATGTTTCAATGCTTTCTATTTCATCTCCAAAAAAACAAATTCGATACCCGAAGTCAACATATGGAAGATTGATATCAATCGTATCGCCATTTACTCTAAAGCTACCCCTGCTAAATTCTACCTGACTTCTATGATATAGAGAATTAATCAAAGCGTGAAGAAATCCTTGACGTGAAATGATTTGCCCCTCTTTAATTCTAATAATTCCTTTTTCGTATTCCGTAGGATTTCCCATTCCATAGATACAACTTACGCTTGCTACAATAACAATATCTCTTCTTCCACTTAGCAATTGCGCAGTTGCCTGTAATCGAAGTTTATCTAATTCTTCATTAATACTTAAGTCCTTTTCGATATAGGTATTGGAAATGGGCATGTACGCCTCCGGTTGATAATAATCATAATACGATACAAAATACCCTACAGCATTCTCTGGAAAAAACTGTTTAAACTCTCCATATAGCTGAGCAACCAATGTTTTATTATGAGTTAACACCAAAGTTGGCCGCTGTAAATTTTGAATAACATTGGCCATCGTAAAAGTTTTACCACTACCGGTAACACCCAAGAGGGTATGGTATCTTTCGCCATCAAGAATTCCTTCGGTCAATTGTTGAATGGCAGCTGGCTGATCTCCCGCAGGTGAATATTCTGAAAAAAGCTTAAATGGCATTTTTATAAGTTCTTATCGATAAAATTAGACAATTCCGAGGTTTAATTTTACAATCCTTTAGTTAAAGAAACCAGTAAATCCTCTTAATTCACTTTATTAATGATATTTTATAGCAATGGACTATTATTAATAGCCTTAAAATAACTAACAAATAATATAAACCTACTTGCAAAACCGCTGAAAATCACTACCTTTGCGCGTTAAAAATCAACAGGTAAACCCATTAGCAAAAGCACGTTTGATAAATAGCTGGTGGAAGTGCCCCTAAAAAAAATAAAATGAACATTCGCAACATCGCCATTATTGCTCACGTAGATCATGGCAAAACAACATTAGTAGACAAGATTTTACATGCCACAAAGGTTTTTAGAGACAACCAGGAAACAGGAGAGTTAATAATGGATAGTAATGATCTTGAAAGAGAAAGAGGAATCACTATTTTTAGTAAAAACGTTTCGGTAACTTATAAAGACTATAAAATAAACGTAATTGATACTCCTGGTCACTCGGATTTTGGTGGTGAAGTAGAAAGGGTATTGAAAATGGCTGATGGAGTTCTATTATTAGTTGATGCGTTTGAAGGCCCAATGCCTCAAACTCGTTTTGTGCTTCAAAAAGCACTAGCATTAGGATTGCGTCCTATTGTGGTTATTAATAAAGTAGATAAGCCAAATTGCCGTCCGGATGAAGTACACGATGCAGTATTTGAATTGTTTTTCAATTTGGATGCAACAGAAGAGCAACTTGATTTCCCAACTTTTTACGGTTCGGGAAAAAATGGCTGGTTTAATAATTCATTAACTCAGATTGATAATATTTTCCCATTATTGGATGGTATTATTCAATATGTACCAGAGCCAAAAGTAAATGAAGGATTTTCTCAAATGCAAATCACATCATTGGATTATTCGTCTTTCCTAGGAAGAATTGCAGTGGGTAAGGTTGCTAGGGGAAGTTTAAAAGAAAACCAACCAATAGCCTTAATGCAGGCAGATGGAACAATTAAGAAATTAAGGATTAAAGAATTATATGTCTTTGAAGGAATGGGAAAGAAAAAGGCAGAACAGGTTTTTGCTGGAGATATTTGTGCAGTAGTAGGTTTGGATGATTTTAATATTGGCGATACCATTGCTGATATTGATAATCCTGAAGCTTTGCCTATCATCAGTGTGGACGAACCAACGATGAGCATGTTGTTTGGAATTAACAACTCACCTTTCTTTGGTAAAGAAGGAAAATTTGTAACCAGTCGCCATCTTCGTGATCGTTTATTTAAGGAGACAGAAAAAAATCTTGCATTACGCGTTGAAGATAGTGATAGTGCAGATAGTTTTTTAGTTTTCGGAAGAGGGATTCTTCATTTAGGAATCTTAATTGAAACAATGAGGAGAGAAGGTTTTGAGTTAACTATTGGTCAGCCACAAGTGTTAATAAAACATATCGATAACAAGAAGCATGAGCCATATGAAAATTTAGTGGTTGATGTTCCAACGGAATACAGCGGAAAGGTAATTGACATGGTTACACAGCGCAAAGGAGAAATGTTGATTATGGAAACAAAAGGCGAGATGCAACATTTAGAATTTGAAATTCCTTCAAGAGGATTAATTGGACTTAGAAGCAGCATGTTAACGAATACTGCTGGAGAAGCAGTAATGGCACATCGTTTCCTTGAGTACAAACCATGGAAGGGATCTATTCCTGGAAGAAATAACGGCGTATTATTATCAAAAACAACTGAAAAAACAACTGCATATTCAATAGATAAATTACAAGACAGGGGAAGGTTTTTTGTAGATCCAGGAGATGATGTATATGCAGGACAAATAATAGCAGAACATATCAAGCCAGGAGACTTAGTGGTAAATGCAACAGAGGCTAAAAAATTGACCAATCACAGAGCAAGTGGTAGTGATGATGCAAGCAGGGCTGCGCCAAAAATCTTAATGACACTTGAAGAATGTATGGAATATATTCAACAAGACGAATGCATAGAAGTAACACCAAAGAGTATTCGTTTAAGAAAAACAATTTTAAATGAAGATGACAGGAAAAGGGTAAGCAAATCTATGTCACAAGAATCTTAATAAAAAAGTCCGCCATCGAGCGGATTTTTTTATGATAAGTCACGTTATTTAATAATCATTTATCTTTGATAGGTGAAAAAAAACATTTTATTTCTAGTCTTTTTTTTAGTGGCAGTATCACTTCCTATGATGATGCAAGCTCAATGTTCTATGTGTACTAAAACAGCATCACAATTAGGCGAGAAGCCTGCATTAGGATTAAATAATGGAATCCTTTATTTAATGTTAGCCCCATTTACTGTAATCGGTGTAATTGCTTATAGGTGGTGGAAGTCAAATGGCAGTACAAATAAAAATACCCACTAAATGCCTCAGCAAAAAGTTTTAATGGTTTTGTTTAATTCCAATGGAGATAGTTTGTATGGAACGGTAATTGCCAAACAGATTAAAGAAGTTGATTATCCAGGATGTCATTTAACATGGGCCATTAATGCAAATTGTAAACAATCTATTGTAAACAATCCATTCATTGATCAAATCTGGGAAGTTAAAACCAAGAAAGTATTGACAGATATTCATGAATGGAATGACTTTAAAAAGATTGCTGAGCAAAAAAAGAGGGAAGGATCGTTTGACTTTATTTTTTATTTACAAATTCAGGGTGAAAATGTTTTAAAATATGATGGTGGAATAAGGTCTTCACTTTATAATAATTATCCTCATCCGATTGTTATTTCAAAACAACCATTCCTTTTTTTACTGCCAGAAGAAATGAATAATGTGAAAGCTTTTTCGGAGAAGTATAATTTGTCAAAATTTAAAAAAGTAGTGTTAGTGGAATGCGGTCCCGCAAGCTTTAATTCTAATTTACACCCCGATAAACTAATAAGTATTCTAGAATTA
>CANICR010000162.1 GCA_947466405.1 Chitinophagaceae bacterium
CCATTCGCCTCCATTCTATTATATTCATTTTTCTTAAAAACAGCGGCATGTATTCGCAAGAGCATTATTTAGCCTACTATTTTATAATTATCTGCACACTAATATTGCTAGTATTAGGCCTAGCAATTACAGTTTTATCGTTTCGTTATCAAAAAAATCAAATTTTAAATGCTAATGGTATTTTAGATTTGAAAACAAATCATCAAGAAGACTTACTTAAAACTCAAATTCAAGTACAGGAACAAACTTTTCAAAATATAAGCAGGGAAATACACGATAATATTGCGCAGAAATTAACCCTTGCCAAATTGCAATTAAATTTAATCGAATTTCCGGGGGATAAAAAAATGCAATCTAATATTTCAAGTATTATCAGTTTGATTTCGGAATCTTTAAATGATTTAAGAGATATCAGTAGAAGTTTAAGCTCAGAAGTAATTATTAGCAATGGATTAATTAAAGCGCTCGAGAGTGAAATTATTCAACTGAACAAAACAGGTCAGTATAATATTAAGCTAACCATTGTAGGGGATTCTTTCTTTATGGAAGCCTATAGAGAACTGGCTATTTTTAGAATTATTCAAGAATCCCTCAATAATATTTTAAAACATGCCGAAGCTACTCAGGTAAACATTGATTTTCATTTTTCAAATGCAGCATTAGCAATAAAAATAATCGACAATGGCGTCGGTTTCAATATTGCCGAAATTTCAAATGCGAATGGTGTGAATAATATTAAAAATAGGGCAATTACACTTGGCGGAGAAGCATTTATAGAATCTGTTATTTCGTTAGGCACAACAGTACACATCAAAATCCCACAATATGAATCAACAAAAATGTAAAATTATTTTAGCCGACGATCATGTACTATTAAGAGATGCTTTAGTGTCTTTAATAAATTCATTCGACGATTTTGTAGTGATCAAGTCTGTTGGAAATGGACGCGAATTGATCAGTGCTATTGAGGAAGGACATCAACCCGAATTGATTGTATTAGATTTAAATATGCCTCTTATGGATGGCTTTGAAACTGCAAAATGGTTATCAAAAAATCATCCGGAAATCAATATACTTATCCTTACCATGTACGATTCAGAAATAGCATTAATTAGGCTATTGCAAACGGGTGTTAAAGGATTTCTTAAAAAAGATATTCATCCTCAGGAATTAAGGCATGCGCTCATATCTGTAGCAAAGCAAGGATATTATTATTCACATGACACTACTGGAAAGTTGGCAACTCTATTTCAAAAGACGCCTGATAATCATTCACTCATTGAAAATGCAATGCTATCTGATAAAGAAATCGAATTTCTTCGTTTAGCAAGCACAGACTTAACGTATAAAGAAATTGCGGGCCAGCTAAAAATTACTCCAAGGGCTATTGATGGCTACCGCGATGCTTTATTTGATAAATTGGATGTTAAAAGTCGGGTAGGTCTTGCCATATATGCGGTAAAAAATGGGATTGTAACATTTTAAAAAGGCGTTTACTCAATTAATTTATTACGCATGCCGTAAATAATTAATCCACCAATTGTTTTTGCATTTACTTTAGCTTTCATATTCTGACGAATCGTTTCAATTGTTCTGGGGCTTAAAAAAATTGTTTTAGAAATTTCTTCAGTGGTTTTATCTTCGGCTAAAAGCTGTAATATTTTTAATTCTTTTTCATTAAAGCTAACTGGCGTGCTGGTGCCATAATGTTGACGTACATTTTTTTTCTGCATCAGTCGCCCCATCACTGCATTGTTTACTAAAGAGTTGAAATAGAAATCATCGTTCATGCACGTTAAAATGGCTTCGTATATTTCTTCTGGATCTGTTGTTTTTGTAAGATAAGCGTTGGCTCCCATTTCCATCATCTTACTAATCATTTGCTGATCATCGTACATCGTAAGTACAATAATTTTTATTTCTTCATATTCTTTTCGAATAATTTGAATGGCATTAATGCCATCAATTTCAGGCATCCTAATATCCATTAATAAAACGTCTGGTTTTTTGATGGATATTTTATGCATCATGTCCTTTCCATCTTCAGCTTCCCAAAGCATTTTTAAATTTAATTTATCAGAAAGTGCCATTTTAATACCATCTCTAAAAATCTTATGGTCATCGGCTATCGCAATTTTAATTTGGTTTTCTGTTGACATAAGTAATTGGTTATTTTTTATTGATTGGTTAATATTTTTCAATTCGTTGAAAATCAATCTAAAGTAGGGTGTATAAATTCAATAATACAGTTCATTTAATGAAAAGGTTATTTAGTTGCAATATTCTTTTTTTTTTGCCTGAAAGTATATTTTTTAAGCTTATGCCCCGAATAGTTATACACAGAATTATCAACATTTGCTCAGGCAATCGTAAAAGTACTAAGTAAAGATACATAATTATTATAGTAAAATTACTATTTTTTATTCGTATATTTACGCTTTAATTAAGAGATAAAAAACAGAAAATTGTGGTTAAAATACAGTCTAGTATTCATTTTTAATGTAATCGTATAATTACGTTTTGTTTTAGGGCTATTGGACAGGGTAATTGAAAATATGAAGTTTAGGGTTAAATAAATCTTAAACCAATAAATATAATTTAAAATGCACGGATTTTTATTACAATTACTGAGCTTTTTTTTCAAGTTCTAATCAAGTAAATTTTGATTTTGATTAACAGTTGCCTACTTTTGAGCAAATAACTGTTATTCTGAAAAGTCTATTAAATATTACTCTGATTTCAGAAATTATTCCTTTAATATTTTGTATTTTTTTTTATAAGAAAGTAGTATACAAAAAGTTAAAGGTTTTTTTTGTATATGCCATTTCTCAAGCTATTTTCAGTGTTGTATGTTATATCATAATTTACTATTTAAATTCTTTTTCAAATTATATTTTCATATTAAGGGTTCATTTAATAGTTGAATACTTAATTATTTCTTTATTCCTATTTAATATTTTTAATAATAGGGTTATTAAAAATATAATAATCTTATTACTTCCTTTTTTTATCTTATATAATATAATTGATTTTGTAGAATTTGGTAATAGTAAATTCGGAAGTTTACCAACATTAATTGAGTTTATTATTTTCATTGTTTTTATTATTTTCTATTTCTTTGAAAGAATGAGAAGTAATGACTATGTCTTTATATATAATAAAACGCATTTTTGGATTTTTGTTGGATTATTCGTTTATTTTTCTGGCAATTTTTTTTATATCCTTTTAATAGAATATTCAAAAAAATATGCAACTTCTGATATAAAAAATCAATTAACAATTATTTATTGCATTGTCACAATTACCAAGAATTTATTTTTAGGATTTTCATTATTTGCTTCAGAGGAGCAAGTGGGTGAGAGTAGAGATGAAATACTTTACCCTAAAGATTTAAATTTAGATACATTTACACCTAATAATATTAATTAATCATGTATTTATTACAAGCGGATACAGCTGGTATTTCAAAACTAATGTTTATTGGAACATTTGGTATGCTTACTTTGGCAATTGGGATAATCGTATTTGTGATTTTCCATCAACGAAAGGTGATCCGTTACCAATTGCAGATGAAAAGGCTTGAAGCGGAAAAGCAACAAATTTTATTAAACGCATCTATCCGTTTTCAAGAAGAAGAAAGACAGCGTATAGCAGCAGATTTACATGATGATGCCGGGCCGTTGCTGGCTACCGCAAGATTGTATTTAAATGAAAATTTAGTTAATCAGGAAAAAGCGCAGCAACTACAAAGTATCATCAGTGCCAAACAAATTATAGATGATGCCATATTGCTGATAAGAAATATTAGTCATAGC
>CANICR010000163.1 GCA_947466405.1 Chitinophagaceae bacterium
ATTATTAGGCAAGACAAGCATTTGAGAGGTAGAACTGCTGAAGAAATGGTGGCATTACTAGTAGAGGGAATTAATGAAACAAAAACCAAGGATATTCCTATAACGATTATATACAATGAAAAAGAAGCAATAACCTTTGCTTATGAGACTGCTAAACCTGGATCTTTAGTAACGATTATGTGTGATGTTGTTTCAGAAGCCTTGGATTTAATAAAAAACATGAAAGAACAGGAAGATACTGAGGTTAGCTAATTTATTGTTGATCACCATATATTACTAACTTGTATACAAAAAATCAATTTAGTATAAAAATCTTTTGGAAAAGCTTTGTAAACCCTTATTTTTGCAGTCCAAAATTTTCATTTTGGAAAATGATTGGGTTATGGTGTAAAGGTAGCACAACAGATTTTGATTCTGTTTGTCTAGGTTCGAATCCTAGTAACCCAACAAACTAAAAAAACCCCGGCAATTGCCGGGGTTTTGCATTTATGAGCATGGGAAGCTTGCTTTCAATCGCGAATAGATGCAAAACCAACCTGAGCGAAGCGAACATAGGTTTTTTGTATTTGTACCCCAAAAAAAAGGATCACCGCAGGTAATCCTAGTAACCCAACAAACTAAAAAAAACCCGGCAATTGCCGGGGTTTTAAAATTCAAGCTCATTAAGAAATTTATTGTAAGGCTATTAGCCTGATTGTATTTATTAAAAACATTATTGAGTTGGTAATCCTACATTAGAATAATCCCAGGCTCTACTTCCTGAAAGCATCCACTGAGAATTAGTAGAATCTGTGCCTCTACTCAAATCCCAATCAATGGTTGGATTTTTAACATCATACTTTCTTTTAATTGTCCTATTTCGAGTATCTCCAGATTCTCCTGCTATCGCCCACATGATATTATTTCGTGTGCTGTTTGCTCCAGTAGAAACTACCCGAGCTACTAAAGGGCTACCAAATACATCGATAATTTTGTAGTTGTCTACTCCAAGATTAAAGGCTCCAGCTGCATCTTTTTTTAATAATGCTATAGCGCTATTTCCACTTAATTGTAACGGCAAAGAAGCAATTCCAATAGTAGCTGTAGTTCCCCAAGTAGTATCATGATGTATTTGTGTGGTATCTGATAATTTTGATACTATTACATAACATTTACCAGAATCCAAGAATCCGGTAAGTGGCAAATACGTAGTTGTAGGAAATGACCAATCATATAAAGAATCGGTATTGCTTACTGCGAGATATCCTATGGCATAATTGGATAAATCCAAATTTGCTGAAGTCCCATTGAATATTTCAACATAATGACTTCTTTGTCTGTTGGCATTAGGATCAGTATTAATAGCAGTAGAAATTTCTGAGATCATTAAATCTGAGGCATAAATACTATTCACATTTAATCCATTGGCTGTAAAATCAATTTTTGATGTACAACTTATTATCAAAACTAATAAAGCTGTTGTAAGAATGAATATTTGTTTCATGATAAATTATTTTTTATTTTTTACATTATTATTTGAATAGCAAAATTGCCTACCATTGTTTTTGTTGTATTCGCTGGTATATGATCATCTGTTATTTGCGAAATATTAACCCCTATTTTAACAGCATTGTTTTTGATATATTTATTAATACCGCCAGTAATCCAATGTTGGCTGTGAATCAAAGATTCAGCAACATCAAACTCCGGCATAATAGACGTATAACGAGCGTCTATTGACCAGCCACTCTTAAATACATATGAAGGTTGAATATTGATTGCTGTACCAGTATTGTAATAGCGACTTGCCATTTCTTCTGTTAATTTATTAGTTTTAGAAGCATTGGTGAATAAATCTTTCCCAGTAACATTGCCATTCACATATTCACCCACAATTGCAAATCCCTTGTATTTATACATAAAATCCATCACGATTTTTCTATAGTTTGCAAATGTCGCTTCGCTTTTATCATTATAAATAATATCTGTAATTGTACCGCTTTCTGAACCAATCGCACTGCTAGATTTGGTATTTACGCTTGCAGCAATTCCAAAAACTAATTTAGGTTTGCTTTCACGATAAATATCCTGTGCTATAAAGGCATTGTTTTTTGTAAAATCTCCTAATGGCATGATATCCAATCTTCCGCCATATTTACAACCCATATTTGGTTGAGCTGTGAAGAAATTTTGACCTTCACCTGTTGTTAATGAAAGTGATGGATACATTCTCCATTTTTTATACTTGAAATTTGTTTCGATAAAAATTCCACCTTCTCTGGTAGCACCCACGAAATTTTGCATCAGACCACCATAAACAGTTCCATCATTGGAATTGCCCGCTTCTGTTTGTCCCATTACTTGCGCATATCTTTCATCTGCCATAGCCAAGCGATTATTGGTGTTCGTTTGTTTTTGGCCTAATATTATTTTTGCATTTTTCTTAATAGCAAAACCAACCCAACCCTCTAAAATTGGACTAACGCCAGTGAAATCCGTAACAATACCCATGGTCATTTTATCTTTAAACCCCTTGGCTATCAATGCTAGTCTTACCAAATTAAGCGACATTCTATTTGACTTTGTCGTTTCAGTAGTGTCGGTGAATTGACTATACTGAATACCTGACTGAAGCGTTGTTGATACATTTATAGTGGTACCTTCTGATTTGCCTAAATGCAAAAATGTTCCTTCGCCATTAACATACGTTAAAGATTCATCAGTTTGAGTTAATTGTGTGTTTTGAACTTGTGCATTTAATTTACCCAAGAACATCAGTGATACACAGCAATAAAAAACTATTCTTTTTGTCATCATGATTATTTTTTTTATTTATAATTGAACGGTTACCATTAATTGTGAATAATAATTTCCTTTTTGAGTAGCAGTTTTTAATGCATTTTTAAACTCATCAAATCCTATTTCAGTTTGTATTTTTAAATTGTGCCCAGACAGATATTTTGTAAACACAACGGAGTAGCTTTTATTATAATCCGCAAAATTATTTGAAATATTATCTTCTGTTAACACAGAATAACGGCCAGAAACAGCCCAGTTGCATGGAAATAAATAACCACCTTGCATATTAATTCCATTTCCTAAATTTAATCTCGTTCTAACTGTATCTTTAATTTTGTCTGATGTCATGGTAGTGTATGGGCCACTATTAAAGCTGCCATTTAACCTAAACTCGCCGGCAATATTATCTGGCACGGTTGCTTTTGTAATGAAATAACTTCCCATGGCATACCATCCATTGTATTTGAAGAGAAAATCAGACCCCATTTTTGAATAATTAGGCAGCAACTCATTTTGCAAACTATCACCATAAATATATCTTCCACCATTAGTACCCAATGCAGATGAAGCACCATTATTATAACTGTAAACCACCCCAATAACCAACTTAGGTTTTTCTTCTCTTGCCAAATCATCCATATAAAATTCTCCACCTTTTGAGAATTTATCAAATGGTAAATAATCTAAACGAACACCATATTTAAATCCTCCATAATTTTTTTGTAATGATGCTCTACTATCTCCGGTTGTAACTGACAAATACGACTTTAATAAATTCTTGCCACCAAGATTATACAGTCCTTTATATCTAAATCCATAATCAAAAATAGCATCAAAAGAAGAGGATACTATACTTCTATTGATAAAGCCTAAACTTTCACCTTCAATCCTGGTTTCTCTTGAGTCTATATAATCAGCCCTTAATCCAGCACTAAATGAATGAGTGATGCTAGGCCTGTATTCTACATAGGCTTCTTGTAAAA
>CANICR010000164.1 GCA_947466405.1 Chitinophagaceae bacterium
AAATTCATAAAATAATTATGTAAGATATGTTAAAAATATATTTTACAACAATAGAGCACTCAGTTTTTTTAGTCATTTGATTAATTTGAACTATAAAATTAACTTCAGGTAAATGTTATTTCACTCTTTTCATATAAGAAATCGAAATATAAGATGTTGTTTGTTTCATTTAAACTATATTATTTAAGTTAATTTTGTATTCTTAATAGATTAAAATAGTATAATGTTAAAAAGATTGCCTAGATCGATACGATGGATTGTAACTGTGATGTCGATGCTATTAGTTTTGATGAGTGTATATCGTCTTTTTTTCTTTTTTCATTACAGGGATGAAAATAACTCCTTCAGCGGTTCAACTTTTTTGTTAGGATTAAGATATGATGCAAGGTCTGTTTCTATACTGGGCATAATAATGTTATTATTTGGAACAATTCCTTACTTATCGCCTTTTAAAAAACAACAGGCATATAAATGGTGGACTTTTTTTATATCACTTTTGGTGTTTGTTTTGTTGATTTTTTATGTAACGGATTTTTTTTATTATGATTATTTAAAACAGCGACTAAATGCTTCAGTATTAAATTTTTTAGCTGATGCACATATTTCTGGCGGAATGGTTTGGCAAACTTACCCCATCGTAACAATTTTGTTATTACTGATAGGGTTGATTTATTTATTTGCTAAATGGCACATGAATTTATTAAAGCGATTGTATGTAAGTAGCCGAATAGAAAGCAAATTAAATTATTTTATTTTCATTTTATTGTTGACAGGATTTACATTTGGCAAACTAGATCAATATCCATTAAGATGGAGCGATGCTTTTTTGTTATCCAATGAATTTAAGGCAAATGCAGCATTAAATCCTTTTCAAAGTTTTTTCAGCTCACTGCGGTTTAAAAATTCTTCCTATGATATAAAAAAAGTAAAAAGTAATTATCCCGTTATAGCTGCTTATTTAGGTGTTCAAAATCCTGATAGCAATCAATTGAATTTTGATAGAAAGTATCAATTCGAAAATACTTCCATTAAGCCAAATATTGTGGTGGTTATATGCGAAAGTTTCAGTGCCTATAAAAGTTCTATGTTTGGCAATAAATTAAATCCCACACCTTATTTTAATGAAATGTGTAACAAGGGCGTTTTTTTTGAACGTTGCTTTACGCCAGCATTTGGAACAGCTCGCGGAGTTTGGGCTACTATTACAGGTATACCCGATGTTGAACAATCAAAGACATCTAGCAGAAACCCTGCTGCGGTAGATCAGCATTCAATAATGAATGATTTCACTGATTACAATAAGTTTTATTTTTTAGGAGGAAGCACAACTTGGGCTAATATCCGTGGCCTGTTAAAGAATAATATTGCTGATTTGAATATTTATGAACAGGATAATTTCAATTCAAGCCGAGTTGATGTTTGGGGCATAAGTGATAAAAATCTTTTTTTAGAATCGAATAAAATTTTAGCTACACAGCAAAAGCCTTTTTTTGCTATCATTCAAACTGCAGACAATCACAGGCCTTACACAATTCCTGAAGAAGATCTTAATGAGTTTACAAAATTGAATTATGAAGAGGATACGCTAAAGAAATATGGATTTGAAAGCAATGGCCAGTTAAATGCCTTTCGCTATACAGATTTTAATTTCAACAAATTTATAGAGGCGGCAAAAAAAGAAAAGTACTTTGACAACACTATTTTTGTTTTTGTTGGCGACCATGGATTAAGAGGAAATGCCGGCAACATGTTCCCTTTGAGTTTTTCAAAGGAAGGGATTTTAGCAGAACATGTTCCTTTGCTTTTTTATGCTCCAAAAATATTGCCAACCAAGAGAGTTCATGACGTTAGCTCTCAGCTTGACATCATGCCATCGGTAGCTTTTCTGGCAAAGCAAAATCATACCAATACTACCTTAGGGCGTAATCTTTTTGATAGCCTTGATAAAAAGAATCATTATGCATTTATTGCAGACCCAGATATGTTAACAGTTGGCATGGTGAGCAATGATTATTATTATTATAAAAATATTAAAACAAATAAAACTGATTTTGTTTCTGTTAAAGACAATGATGCCGTAATAGTTAACAATCAAACTGAAACTATAAAAAAATACATGGCATCCTTAAATGATGCTTGGTATGAAACTGCAAAATATTTATTACTGAATAATAAAAAAGCCATTAGTCAAGAATTGAATTACTAAAGATTATTTATGTTTATAAAATGGAAAGTTCCCAAAACAATACAATGGATAATCAGATTATTTGTAATTTATTTAATAATATTCACTGCATTTAGAATAGCAACCGTATTTTTTTTTAAGCCCTCATCTATAAATGCTATTGATTTGTTTCCATCATTTTGGCTCGGGTTGAAATACGATTTACGCTGGATTTCAATTATATTAATGCCGATATTACTATTATCTAGTTATCCAAAATTCTCCCCATTTTACAATAAAACTTCTAAGAAAATATGGACATTTTATTTGGGGATTATTACCCTCCTAGTATTGTTTTTTTATGGCGCAGATTTCGGACAATTTGCATATATCAATGCCAGGCTTAATGCTGATGCGTTAATATTTGCTGAAGATCCTAAAGAAAGTTTACAAATGGTTTGGCAGAGCTATCCCATTATATGGATATTGTTATCGTTGATAATATCTGTGATTGTAATCAATAAGTTGTTTCAAAAAACACATTTGACTGTTGAAGGAGATAATATAAATATTCACAAATTTGATTATTATAGAAGTTGGCATTTGGTGACTTTAGTAATTTTCTCTTGGTTTTTATATGGATTTCTTACAATGAAGCCATTAAATTTTTTAAGGGCATTTAAATTAAATGAGGAGTTTAAAAGTAACCTTGCATTAAATCCATTGCAGAACTTTTTCACAACACTAGGTTTCAGAGATCCGGATTATAATACAAATCAAAAAAAGTATTACTCAACAATAGCACATTTTCTAAATATAGATTCGTCCGACAGAAAAACAAATAACTATTCGAGGCTTGTACATCCTGGAAGTCATGCTTTAGAAAGTCAGCCTAATATTGTTTTAGTGATTTGTGAAAGCTTTAGTATGTATAAAAGTTCTATGAGTGGAAACCCTTTAAATAGTACTCCTTATTTCAATGAACTATGCAAGCAAGGTGTTTTTTTTAATCGATGTTTTTCACCAACTTTTGGTACAGCACGAGGTGTTTTTGCTACCATCACAGGTATCCCTGATGTTCAATTAAGTAAATTTGCCACACGAAATGAAGCTACTGTAAATCAACGTACCATTATTAATGATTTTGAAGGGTATGAAAAATATTATTTCATCGGTGGCAGGAGTCAATTCAATAATTTTAGTGGATTAATTCATAACATAAAAGGAGTGAAAATATTTGAAGAAGGAAGTTATCGTTCGCCTAATATGAATGTATGGGGCATCAGCGATAAAAATCTTTTTTTAGAAGCAAATGCAGTATTAGCAAAAAGAGAAAAACCATTTTTCGCAATCATTCAAACAGCGGATAATCATCGGCCATTTGACATACCTCTGGAAGATAGCAGTTTTGTGACAAGGAATATTTCTGATGAGGAATTAACAAAATATGGCTTTGAGTCCTTGAAAGAGTTTAATGCTTTCTCTTATACGGATTATTGCTATAGAAAATTTATAGAAGCTGCCAAAAAAGAAAAATATTTCAACAACACTATTTTTGTTTTTATTGGAGACCATGGTGTAGAGGGCAATGCAAC
>CANICR010000165.1 GCA_947466405.1 Chitinophagaceae bacterium
ATGCACAATCAACCTTCGTTTGCAAAAAGAATGTTGAAAAATGGGGCACTAGGGTACGTAACAAAAAATAGTAATCGGAATGAAATGTTTGAGGCGATTTTATCAGCCTATGAAGGGAAAGTTTTTATATGTAAAGAAATTCAGGAGAATTTAGCAAAACAAGTATTTGAAGATGATGACACTCCCGATATTAGTAAGCTTTCAGAAAGAGAAATAGAAGTGCTAAAACATATTCAACAGGGATTATCTTCCAAAGAAATCGCAGAAAAGCTTTTCTTATCAACTCGTACCATTGAAGTTCATCGCTCCAATATTTTAAAGAAGCTAAATCTAAAAAACACAGCCTCATTACTAAAATTCATTCATAATTCTTCATTAGACTTATAAATTCTCTATAATCAGATTGCCACTTTACCTAATTTATACAGTTACTGTCCAATTAGTAGAATAATAACCATACTGAATTAAGTATCTATACCTAGTATATTTTAGTTTAAACACCCAATTTTAAAATTACCACCTAACGATCCTTTTCTATTAAGTATAACTAAATTATTTTTACAGTATCAAATAGAAAAGACAAAGTGATACAGAAGTTTTAATATAATTCTAGTCTCAATAGATACAAATAATTCCTATGAAAAGCAAACGACTCAACCTCGGCCAATCCCCGAGGTTTTTTTTGTAGTCATTTATTTAAAGATTTTATCTTCCATTTTCGGTTTTCTTTATATTATTGCATAAAATAAGATCATTAACAATAGGGCTGCTATATTATTCTTCTTATATCAATAAAATCACTCGCAAGGTTTTGTACAAGATATTATTTAAATGCCTAATTGTAATAGTAAGGATTAATAATGAAGATAAAAGTACTGCATATATTAAATAGGTTGATTATTGGAGGACCTACAATTGTTGCGTTAAATATTATAAACAACCTACCAGATAATTTTGAAGTAAAACTTCTTGTAGGCGAAAAAGACGAAAGCGAAAAATCTGGACATAATATTTTAGAGTCAATGCCTGCTAATATTGTGTACATTTCAACGATGAGAAGGTCACTAAATCTTATTAATGATATAAGGGCCTATCGAGCCATTAAAAAAATCATTAAAGAGTATAAGCCCGATATCATTCATACCCATGCATCAAAAGCGGGAGCCATTGGCCGACTTGCCGCAAGTCATGTAGGCGTTCCAGTGATTATTCATACATTTCATGGTCATATTTTTCATTCGTATTTTAATAAACTAATCACTAGAGCTTTTATTCAAACAGAAAAATACTTAGCAAAAAAATCAACAAAAATAATTGCCATCAGTCATTCTCAAAAAGAAGAACTTGCGCACACTTTTAATATTTGCAACTCCGAAAAAATTACTGTTATCCCAAATGGGATTAATTTGGAGAAGTTTAATGAAAATAAAATTCAAAAAAGAACAACATTTCGCAATGCTATCAATGTAATAAATAACGAAACAATTTTAATTGGAATTGTTGGCAGAATGGTCCCGGTGAAAAATTATGCAATGTTTGTTGATGTAATAGAGTTGTTTCTAAAAAAATCATCAGCTAAAAATATACAGTTTGTAATCATTGGCGATGGGCAAACCAGGAAAGAGATTCAACTGAAATTAGCCAATCAACAAATAAAATATAATTATTTTCCCGAAAATAAAAACGCGACAGATTCAACGGTAATATTTACTTCATGGCAAGCAGAAATGGATATGGTTTTCGCTGGTTTAGATATCGTTTGTCTAACTTCTTTAAATGAAGGTACGCCCACGTCTTTAATAGAAGCTCAGGCCGCTAGCCTGCCTATCGTGAGTACAAATGTAGGAGGTGTTGCAGATACGGTTATCGAAAATCAAACAGCATTTTTAACTGCACCTAACGACGTTAATGACTTTGTTGAAAAATTAGAAATCCTAGTGAATAGTGCTACAATAAGAAAAGAAATGGGAGAGAAGGGGTTTGTGTTTGTTAATGAAAAATATAATCAAAAAAGGTTTATTAATGATACCGTAAATTTATATCAAGACTTATACATTAATAACAAAGGATAGTACACTGGTATTCTATCCAGCAGTATAAATTATATCAAGTAGAAACGAATGCCAAGAATAGAAATAACGTTAACGGGTAGATTATTATGACGATTAGTTTTTAAAAATCATGAAACAAAAAATTGCTATCCTCGAAAATAATATCTTAGCTACACTTAGTATAAGAAAGAATCTTACAAAGGAGTTGATAAAACAAGGGTACGAAGTAAGGATCTTAACAACGGGCTCACCACAACAATTTGATGCTGCAGCAAAAGAAGGATTTACCGTAATCGATGTTAAAAGCTGTACACAAAATCCACTCAGTGTTTTTCGCTACATGAAAAACATTAAAAAAGCACTGAAACAAACAAAGACAACAATTTGTTTAACCTTTACCATTAGGCCTGCCATATTGGGCAACTTCATCACGCGACAAATGAATATTCCTACAATTAGTAACATAACTGGAGTAGGCCCTTTATTCGAAAGTAAAAATCTAGCTTATCGGTTTGCCAGAATATTGTATAAAATTGCCCTGCAAAAAACAGCTAAAATATTTTTTCAAAATAAGGATGACAAAGCACTTTTTTTAAAACACCAATTTGTAAAAGATACTATTGCTGCATTAATTCCTGGATCGGGCATTGACCATGATTATTTTAAACCAATAGAGAAAAAGTCTAACAACGATAAATTTATTTTTTTATATATAGGTCGTTTGTTAAAAGACAAAGGCATTATAGAATATATTGAAGCAGCAAGAATCATTAAAAAAGAATTTCTAATGGTGGAATTTCAGGTCATAGGGCCAATATGGCAGCAAAACTTAAAAGAAAACACCATTACAGCTGTTGAGTTACAGGAATGGATAAACGAAGGTGTGATTAATTATATAGGCGAAGTGCATGATGTAAGAAGCTATATCTCCAACTCAAATTGTGTTGTATTACCATCATACCGTGAAGGAATGAGTAATGTATTGCTGGAAGGTTCTAGTATGGAACGTCCCTGTATATCAACAAAGGTAACCGGCTGCAAAGAAATTATTGACGATGAGGTTACTGGATATCTCTGTAATGTAGCTGATTCAATAGATTTAGCAGATAAAATGAAATTGATGCTAGCAATTCCTGAAGAAAAAAGAATCGAGCTGGGAAAAAATGCCAGAAAAAAAGTAATGAAGGAGTTTGATAAAAAAAGGGTAATCGACGCCTATCTAGATGCTTTAAAACAGATAAATAAATGATGAGCAACAGTCGGCTTGTTTAAAAATGGATTAAATATTTATTTGAACAAAAAATAACTTCCTAAAGAAATTTCTTTAATTTTATCCAAAAAACTTAAACCAAAATGAAACAAACACTTACCATGAGAAAAGCGAATCTACAAAAAGCGAAATTTTCTACCCTGTTTTTTGTTTTATTAACCATCTTTTCATTACAGTCAAAAGCACAACTTTTTAATGAAGATTTTGATTATTCTCCTGCTGGTGATAGTATGACAAACCATGGTTGGTTTCAAATATATGGAGGAGCTACGCCTGATGTTTGTGTATTATCTAATAGTGGATTAACCTATCAGGGTTATGCCAACACATCAATAGGTTTAGGGGCAAGATTAAATGGATCCCA
>CANICR010000166.1 GCA_947466405.1 Chitinophagaceae bacterium
ATGGGACATTAGATATTTAGTATAAAATAATTTTATTTCACTCATAACATATAATTTTACAACTCAATTATTAACAAAAGAAATATCATTTTATGGGATACAATTTATTGAAAGGTAAGAAAGGAATTATTTTTGGAGCGTTAGATGAAAAATCCATTGCTTGGATTACTGCGTTAAAGTGTCATGAAGAAGGAGCTCAAATTGTATTAACCAATGCGCCGGTTGCTATGAGGATGGGAGAGATAAACAAATTAGCAGAAAAAATAAACGCCCCAGTAATTGCCTGTGATGTTAGTAATGCGGAGGATGTGGAGAACTTAATCAACAAATCAATGGAGCACTTTGGTGGTGGGTTTGATTTTATTTTACATTCTATAGGTATGAGTTTGAACGTACGCAAGGGTAAGCACTATACAGAAATTGATTATGCACATAATTTAAAAACCTTTGAAATATCTTCAATGAGTTTGCACAGGGTATTGGCTACCTGCTTTAAAAAAGACGCTTTAAATGATTGGGGCAGTGTAATAGCATTAAGTTATATCGCTGCACAGCGAGTGTTTCCTGATTACAATGAAATGGCGGATGCCAAGTCGTTGTTAGAAAGTGTAGCAAGGAGTTTTGGTTATCATTATGGTGTAAAAAAACATGTTAGAATAAATACAATATCGCAATCGCCTACACGAACCACTGCGGGAAGTGGGGTAA
This sequence comes from Chitinophagaceae bacterium, assembly GCA_947466405.1. Lineage (GTDB taxonomy): Bacteria > Bacteroidota > Bacteroidia > Chitinophagales > Chitinophagaceae > Ferruginibacter. Next base: position 709 of record CANICR010000166.1, read on the forward strand.
AAGGGTTCGATGGTTTTATTAATTATGCTGAAAAGATGAGCCCGTTGGGAAATGCAAGTGCTGAAGATTGTGCAAATTATTGTGTAGTAATGTTTAGCGACCATACAAGAATGGTTACGATGCAGAATTTATTTCATGATGGTGGTTTTTCTTTTACTGGAGTAACCAATGCTGTAATTGAGCAAATGGAAAAGTAAAAATAGTTAGATAAGTTTTTTCTTTTAAATGTCTATTCTGTAACCCTAGTGATCTGTCACTAATAATAAATAATAAGATGAATTGGTCTGAAGTGCTTGGTCATGTAGCATCTTTATTAAGTAGTGTTGCGTTTCTGCCGCAGGTATATTACACCTGGAAAACCAAGAGTGTGAAGGATTTAAACTTATTAATGATTGTAATTGTTTTTTTAAGTACAATCATTTGGATGATATATGGTATTGCCAATCAGTTACTCCCTGTGATAATTTGCAATACAATTATTTGTTTATTGTCGCTATTGCTGATAATTTTTAAAATTAGGTTTACTAAAAAAAGTAAAATATAAATTTTCTTATAATAAAAAAGCCGTTCAATAGTAGAACGGCTTGAAGTAAGGTATACCTAAAAGGGAATTAATATTCATCTTCATTAAAGAAAAAATCTTCTTGGCTAGGATAATCTGGCCAGATATCTTCTAGTCCTTCATAAATTTCTCCTTCATCTTCTAATTCCTGAAGGTTTTCAATAACTTCAATAGGCGCGCCGCTACGAATACTATAATCAATCAATTCGTCTTTGGTGGCAGGCCAAGGAGCGTCTTCTAAATGGGAGGCTAATTCTAGTGTCCAAAACATCTTCTTAAGGGGTTTATTTTTGCAAATGTATAGGTTACTGCGAAATAACCAAAAGTGTTTTTCGTCACAATTGCAGTTTATTGCATTTATTAACATTTTTAAACGTATAAAGTGCTATTTTTAGCTAATGTTAGCAGGTAAAAATATTTTTAAAACATACGGCGAACTGCAGGTATTAAAAGGAGTGGATATATCTGTGCAAAAGGGAGAAGTAGTTAGTATTATTGGCGCTTCAGGCGCTGGGAAAAGTACGCTATTGCATATTTTAGGCACATTAGATAAGGCGGATAAGGGCTCAATTGTATTAAATGGTGAATCTGTAGAATTACTTAAAGGGAAAGCTTTGGCTGCTTTTAGAAATCGACATATGGGATTTGTTTTTCAATTTCATCATTTATTGCCTGAATTTACGGCGATAGAAAATGTTTGTATTCCCGGGTGGATAAGTGGTCAGCATAAAAAAAATATTGAGAAAAAAGCAAAGGAATTACTAGGTAATTTGGGTTTAGGCGATCGTTTAGAAAATAAACCGAATCAACTTTCTGGGGGCGAACAACAAAGAGTTGCCGTAGCAAGGGCATTAATCAATAATCCTTCGATTATAATGGCGGACGAGCCTACAGGTAATTTGGATTCTACCAATGCCAATGAACTTCATCAGCTTTTTATTGAGTTAAGCACCCATTACAATCAAACTTTTTTAATTGTGACTCATAATGAAGAGTTAGCTAAAATGAGTCATCGTATACTTCAGATGAAAGATGGAAGAATGCTAGTTTAATCAAGCATTAAGTAACTGTTCAATTCTATTTGCCACTTTTTCGGCATTGGGTAGCATGGCATTTTCAAGAATGGTATTCATTGGAACTGCAGGAAGATTAAGGGCGCCCAATACTTCTACCGGGGCATCTAAATATTTAAAACAAGCTTTTGAAATCCTTCCTGACAAGGCTTCGGCAAAGGAATTATTTTGTTGTTCTTCCGAAACAATTAAACATTTCCCATGTTTTTTTACTGTGGCAAAAATCAATTCTTCATCTAAAGGGAATAGTGTTCTAAGGTCTATTAATTCTATTTTTCCATTGAATTTTTTTGCAGCTGCTTTTGACCAATACACACCCATGCCGTATGAAATAATACAACAGGTTTCTCCTTTTGAAAGTTCTTCTTGCGAGGCAGTTAATAATACATTTGCTTTGCCTAATGGAATCACATATTCTCGGTCTGGTTCAATATTTTTTGCATCTTCTGTTCCAGGTACTTTACTCCAATACAATCCTTTATGCTCTAAAATAACAACAGGATTTGGGTCAAGGAAACTTGCCTTTAACAAGCCTTTCATGTCTGCAGCATTAGAAGGATAAACTATTTTTATTCCTTTTATTGTCAGCAAAGTGCTTTCAATACTTCCACTATGATAGGGTCCACCTCCGCCATAGGCTCCAATGGGAACCCTGATTAATGTTTGTACTGGAAATTTTCCACAACTCAAATAACAGCTTTTTGAAATCTCGGTTACCAATTGATTAAAACCAGGGTAGATATAATCCGCGAATTGAACTTCAACAATCGGCTTTACACCTACTGCACTCATACCTACCGTTGAACCGATGATATAAGCTTCTTGTATGGCCGTATTAAAAACACGATGATCTCCAAATTGGTCCGCCAACGTTGCTGCTTCTCTGAAAACACCTCCTAGTCTTCGCCCCACATCCTGACCATAAAGTATGGCTTCTGGAAAATCCTCCATTATTTCTCTTATAGCGAATAATGCAGCATCAACCATTAGTATCTTTTCATTATTGGCAGGAGTTCTATTTCCTTTTTCGGCAATGATTGGAGTAGGTACAAAAATAAATTCTTCTACAGATTTTGCCTCTGGTTCAGGAGCAGCACAGGCTGCCTGAAAATCTTGCAAGACCTTATCCAAAGCTGCTTTTTCTATTTCATTAAGTTGATTTTCTGTAACGCCTTTTTTAAGTAAAATATTTTTTAGCAAAGGGCCAGGGTCATTTTTATAGGATTTTTTCAATTCTGCTTCTTCTCTGTAAAAATCTGTCCTCACTCCGCTCGTATGATGGCCTAATAAAGGCACTCTTGCATGAACCAGCCAGGGAGTTCTTTTTTCTCTCACCTC
>CANICR010000167.1 GCA_947466405.1 Chitinophagaceae bacterium
AACACTAGTAGCCCTAGCATATGCCGCTTTATCTAACATCGTTCCAGGCTTAACAAAATGACTTACATCTGCAATATGCACGCCTATTTCATAATTACCATTATCTAAATTTCTTATTGAGATGGCATCATCAAAATCTTTAGCATCAACGGGATCAATCGTAAAAGTTAAAATATCCCTGCAATCTTTTCTTTTAGAAGTTTCTTCGCGAGTAATCTTTCCCGATAGCAGTGCTACTTCCTTCATCACTTCCTCTTCAAATCCAATTGAAAATCCAGCATCAATTAATATCTCCTTCATCGACATATCCGATTCATCAGAAGCCGTTAAAATAGATTCAATTACTGCCTGCGGTTTCTTATCGTCTTTATCCCATTTGATAAATTTCGCAACCACTCTATCCCCATTCACAGCACCATTTAATTTATCAAGAGAAATATAAAAGTCAGGTATTGGTTTATCTCCTAATACTTCAAAAAAGGCAACATTTTTATTAACTTGAACATGCCCTACAAATAAAACCTGCTTTCTTTCAACCACTTCAATAACCTTTCCTTCAGCTCTTTTAGTACTTGATCCACCTGAAGCTACCTGAACCCTTACTGTATCCCCATGAAAAGCCTTCCCAAAATCATTTGGTCGAACAATGATATCTTTTTCTAGGTTTTCAACAATTACAAAACCCATCCCACTTCTGCTGATATCTAATTTACCTTTTAGGATTTGCACCTGCGACGATTTCTTCGAATTCGTTTTATTACTTTTAGTCATACATTTTCATTAAATCGATCCTCTATAGTTCATAATATTGAGAATAGATAAATACATATGCAATGTACGTAATCTATTTGTTTTAAGTGAATTATACCTTACCTGAAATTTTCACATGATGGTCAGTTTTTTCTACTATTTCAATATAAATCTATTTACATTATTCAATAACAACCATTCTTTATAGTTATATAACAAAAATTATACCGACCAAGTCTAAATAATGTACTAATCATCCAATAATACCCCCTTAAAGGAATCAGGTAAAAACATGATTAAAAGAGTCCAAAATTCATAATATAATACATAGTTTGATTGTAAAAATAACTATGAAATATTACGATACGGTTGTAGAAGCCCTCAATGATTTAAATAAACGAGGATTTACGATTGATTTAAATATTGCTTTTGATAAAAAGCTTTGCGCACAATATGATAAATGCTTAAGCCCATCTGAATTTGAAATAACAGAAATATACAGATTTGAAGGAAGTACTAACCCTTCTGATGAAGATATTATTTATGCTGTTTCTTCAAAAGATGGAAAAATAAAAGGTATTTTTATAGAGGCTTTTGGTGTATATTCCAATGGTGAAAATCCCGTTTTATTATTATCAAATCAAACTTAAATGGATAGAAAGAAATTTATCGCAATGAGTTCTTTAGGATTAGCCGCAATTAAATGGCCCAATAAATCCAGTATCATTAATAAACCAATTGTCATCTCTACTTGGGATAGTGGTATGGCAGTAAATGAAGCTGCATGGAAAATACTATCCTCCAATGGAAAGTCCATTGATGCGGTTGAAGCCGGTGCCATTTACATAGAGGACACTATTAATTGTTGCGTCGGACTTGGCGGTTATCCTGATAGAGATGGCATAGTAACATTAGATGCTTGCATCATGGATGAAAAATCAAATTGTGGTTCAGTTGCAGGATTAGAACAAATACAACACCCCATTTCAGTTGCCAGAAAAGTTATGGAAAACACCCCGCATATTATGTTGGTTGGAAATGGCGCTCTACAATTTGCTCTGGAAAACGGATTTAAAAAAGAAGATGGAAAACTTTCTTCAGATGCTGACAATGCTTATAAAAAATGGCTTGAGAAAAGCGACTACCAACCTGAAATAAATATTGAAAACAAGAAAAACCATGGTCCATTTGCACCAGCATTCTTTGATGACGGAACTCCAAATCATGATACTATGGGATTAGTAGCCATGGATGTTCATGGTGATTTATCAGGAGCCGTTACTACAAGTGGGATGGCCTTTAAAGTTCATGGTAGGGTTGGCGATTCCCCTATTATCGGCGCTGGGCTATTTGTTGATAATGAAATTGGTGCAGCCACTAGTAGTGGTGTTGGAGAAGAAGTTATTAGAATTTGTGGCACACATACAGTTGTAGAATATATGCGTCAGGGTTATTCCCCAGAAATGGCTTGTAAAAAAGCAGTAGAACGTATTGTAAATCGTGACACTCAAAAAGCATCTGGCATTCAGGTTGGATTTTTAGCCATGAATAAAAAAGGAGAATTTGGCGCTTATGCAATACAAAAAGGATTCGTATATAGCGTAAAAACCAACAACGAAAATAAAATTTATACGTCAAAATATATACTTTAACTGAATGAACTATACATTAGAAGTTATCGCTTTTGATATTTATAGCTGCTTATTAGCAGAAAAAAATGGCGCAAACAGAATTGAACTTTGTGATAATCAAGCAGAAGGCGGCACTACTCCTTCTTATGGATTAATTTCCTCAGCAAGATCAAAAGTATCTATTGAATTATTCCCAATCATTAGGCCTCGTGGTGGCGATTTCCTTTATAGTGATGATGAATTTAACATCATGAAAGAAGATGTATTAATGTGTAAAAAAATTGGTTGCGATGGAATTGTAGTTGGAATATTAACTCAAGATGGATCGGTTGATAAAATAAGAATGTCCATTCTTACCCATCTAGCCTATCCTATGAGTGTTACTTTTCATCGGGCATTTGATCGAACGAATGATGCTTTAAAAGCCATGCGCGATATCATTGACTGTGGTTGTGATAGAATCTTAACAAGTGGACAGCAACCAACAGCTTTAGAAGGCCTCTCCTTAATTAAAGAATTAATAAATCATGCAAATAATCAGATTATTATAATGCCTGGCAGTGGCATCCGATCAGAAAACATAGAAGAAATTGCCTTAAAAAGTGGTGCAACAGAATTCCACAGTTCTGCCAGAATATTTATTGATAGCAAAATGACTTTTAAGTCTTCTTCAATGAAAGAATCAATGAAAAATATTCAACTCGATGAAAATGAAGTCCGTTTGATGAAAGATAAATTAAATAACCTTTAAATTAATAATCCTAATACAGCATTCTAACCTTTATTGAATACTTTACTTTTTGCAACAATTCCAATGCATTCTTACTGATACTTTTATCAATATCCAATACTACGTATCCTATTTTATCATTGGTTTTTAAATACTGTCCAAGAATATTAATATTATTTTTACTCAACGTAGCATTTATCTGGCTCATTACCCCAGGAACATTTTGATGTATATGCAAAATCCTATGCGCCCCTTCTTGAGGCGGCAATGCTAAAGAAGGAATACTGTAAGAACCAGTACTGATGCCTTTTTCAAGATAATTAAATAACTTAGCACTAACGTCAACCCCTATATTATTTTGAGCTTCTTGTGTACTTCCTCCAATATGAGGCGTTAGCAATACATTGGACAATCCTTGTAGTGGTGTTTTGAAAATATCCCCATTTTTTTCTGGCTCAACAGGAAATACATCTATGGCCGCGCCACCTAATTGTTCGGAAATTAATGATTGATGTAATGCATTAATATCAATCACCTCTCCTCTGGCATAATTAATCAGCACCG
>CANICR010000168.1 GCA_947466405.1 Chitinophagaceae bacterium
AATAACCAAGCAAAGATGTAAATATTTCATCTTGATAAATTCTACTTTCATTTTATCTGGTCTTTATATTTACTGGCATTAGTAATATCAATTCTAATAAGTATATCTTTGGCTTTTGTTTTTTCTTGAGGACTACCTTTTGAAAACAATTGGATTAATTCATTAGATTTCCCTTGAAAGAAAAACTGATTAATCATAGTATTTGGATTTTCCGTATTGAAATTATCTAGTTTCTCTAATGCAGCTAAAACATTTACTCTCGCTACTTTCTCTTCACTATACATCTTATCCAACCCTTTTCTATAATATTCGTAATAAATATCCTGTACTTGAGCATATCTGTTATTTAAAATATTTTCAACCAACCAATACCTATTTCGACTTCCGTCAAAAGTCTTCCATCCAGTAATTCCATTTCCGTCTGGCGCATTATTTACAACATTCTGCGCTTTTTGAAACACAGCTTCTCCTCCATGTGATGCAAATGATGTTGCATCAAAACCTATAACCATATAAGCATAGTACGCAAATATTGCAGTCAAATTAGAAACAAGCGGATCGCTTCCTGTCACTCTATTGTCATTAAACTCTAATTGCTGAAATTCCTGATATTTAAATTTGATGTTATCGTCTTTAAAATTAATAATAGGTGAAGCATAAGAGGAATTGAAAATCGGACGAGCAGACTGAATAGTTAGTGATGCTTTATACACATTTAACTCATCGGTAGATTCTAGATTTAGCATAAAACTACATTCAATCCTTTCTGCTTGAGCATATGTATCAGCTGTCCATTTTTTATTGTTTAAAAAATTCATCAATGAAGTTTGCAGGGTTTGAAATGCAGACTTACTCACATTATTGCCTACACGCGAACTATTAACTGTTACTCTAGCTTTTATTTCTTGTGCATTGAGCTGCAATGAAATAAAAAACAACAAACTAATGAAAAAATATTTATGCATTTGAAAATTTTAAAATTGTATTAATAATATCAATGGCAACATCTCCTTTTGATTTTCTTTCAAAAAAATACTCTTTTTTATGTTTATCAAAAATGCTTATTTTGTTAGTATCAAAACCAAAACCTGCTCCTTCATCATTCATGGAATTCAATACAATCAGGTCTGCATTTTTATCTTTTAGTTTTAACAATGCATTATCTTTCTCGTCATTTGTTTCCAATGCAAAACCAACTAGTATTTGATTTTTTTTCTTAATTGCTCCTAATGATTTTAAAATATCTTGAGTTTTTTTTAACGAGAGGCTCATAGAGTCTTCCTTTTTCTTAATCTTGTTTTTTTCAGGGAATTCCATTGTATAATCAGCCACGGCTGCACTCATTATTGCGATATCAGCATCAACAAAAACTTTCATACACTCCTCAAGCATTTCAGACGCACTTGTAACCTTTATCAACTTTGCTTTGGCAGGGATTGATTGTGAAATTGGTCCGCATATCAATGTAACATCTGCTCCTCTTTTAATAAATTCAGCAGCAATGGCAATTCCCATTTTCCCAGTAGAATGGTTTCCGATAAATCTTACAGGATCAATAGCTTCATGAGTAGGGCCAGCAGTAATAACTACCTTTTTGCCTACAAATTCATTGGCATTTGAAAAATAATTTTCTAACCACCCTAGAATATGATTAGGCTCAGCCATTCTTCCAGGGCCAACAAGACCACTAGCCAGTTCCCCATTTTCTACAGGTATGATAAAATTCCCAAACGATTCTATTTTTTTAATATTCTCCTTAGTAGAAAAATGTTCCCACATATCTTCATCCATTGCAGGCGCTACCACCACAGGTGTTGTAGCAGAAAGATACACAGCCATCAATAAATTATCACAAAGCCCATTGGCCATCTTCGCGAGTGAATTGCAGCTTAAAGGAGCTATAAGCATAAGGTCTGCCCATCGGCCTAGCATGACATGATTTGACCAGGAATTATTATCAGAAAGTTCGCACAATACTTCATTTTTAGATAGCGTTGATAAAGTTAATGGAGCAACGAATTGCACTGCTGAAGGTGTCATAATAACTTTAACCTCAGCACCGCTTTTTTTTAATAACCTAACCAAAATAGGAATTTTATAAGCAGCGATACTGCCAGATAAACCAAGAAGTATTTTTTTTCCTTTTAACATAAAAAACCCTGCTTTATTAGCAGGGTTAAAATTAAAGTATCTATCTCAATTCAATTGATAATAATTAAACAAAATACTAACTAAATAGATTTTCCTCATTTTTGCGGAAATAAACTTTATCTTCTAAGAATTCTGTAGTTGCCAATAAGGAAGCATTAGGCATTCTTTCATATGCCTTCGAGATTTCTATCTGCTCTTTATTTTCATGAATTTCTTCCAAGCTATCAGTATGACTTGCAAACTCTTCTAACTTATTATGCAATTCTTCCCTGATTGAAATGTTTATTTGATTAGCCCTTTTTGCAATTACAGCAATAGACTCATACAAATTACCCGTTTTTTCTTTTAAATCCGAAAGCTTCTTAGGCTCTACAGAGCTACTGGTATTACTGCTTAGATGTCGACGAAGTTTGCTCATTTTTTATAGCTTTTATTTGATTTATACTTAGTTTACTAAATTCTTCTGCTTGCTTTATTAATTTACTATCTGGAAACCTATCTAAAAAATCCTGGTACTCAAAAATAACTTTTTCAAAACGCTCCTCTTGCTTTGTTGCAACACTCATTTTTGCAAACCTATAGTAAGATTTTAGCACCATCAATTTATAGGCATCCCCCATGATTGATTCAGGATAACTATTCAACAACTCATTAAATGCAATCGCGGCAGCCCTAAACTCTCCAATATTATAATACAACTGCGCACCTCTTTGATCCTTTAACTCTAATTTTTGACGAGACTTATCTATTATATCTGTAGCCTCTTTTATTCTTAAAGAACCTGGATGCGTATTGATAAATGTTTGCATCATCCCAATTGTTTTTAGCGTATTTACTTGCTCTAATTCGATTTTGGGGGATTGTTTGTAAAAACAATACGCTCTCATATAATCTACTTCTTCAGCTTTTTCGCTATTAGGAAAAACTTCTAGGTATCCTTTAAACAAACTTTCAGCATCCCTATACTGTTGATCATAATAAAAACAATACGCATACTTATAATACAGATCTTCAAATTTCTGCGTGCCCTTTAATATTGGAAAAAGCTCTTCAAATAATTGTTGAGCATATCTATATTTTTTGCTTTTATAGTATTCTTCTGCTTTAGTTAATTTATACTCATAATCTTTACTCTTTTGAATCTTATTAAAATTATTACAAGACGCAGAAGATAATGCAAATATTGTTAATATAAAAAATACTTTGAATATTCTCATAAAGGATAGCAAAAGTAGTGAATATTCACTTAATAAAGAATAATTTATCGATGAAGCAAGTCAAAATATCTTGTTAAATAGATACTACAGCTCAATAATTAGGAAGAATAATCGCCATATTCAATTTTAAACTAACAAATCTTTCACCCACAAAAAAGACCTGTTCGTTGTATGAACAGGTCTTGAGTATTCTTTAGCTATGTGCTATGTTTTTAAAATTTCAACACCCTGGTTGTTTTAACGCTCTTACCTTGCTTCACTTCGATAAAGTAAGCGCCTGCTTTTAATTCCGATCCAATA
>CANICR010000169.1 GCA_947466405.1 Chitinophagaceae bacterium
ATCAATGGCTCGTTTCAAAATGCCAACAATGGAATATTTGCTTGATGTAATAGCACCAGTAACTATTTTTTCTTTGAACGATAATAAGAAAATAAAATCAACCATTAAGCCAACCGATCAGTATTTGCAAATAAATTCGGAGAATGAAAAAGAAATTTATGAAACCGCAGCATATCAGGATAGTGTATCCGAAATTTTAAGAGCAGTTACAATTCCTTTAAAGTAGTTTTGTTTTTGGTAATACTAAGCTGATATTCTACTCCAATTTTCACAGCAACATTGTCAATGCCATGACTTATAGGAAAATGAAAGCAAACCGGAAATTTATACTGTTCAACGATATCCTTTAATATTTCATCTATTCCTTTCCCAAAGGGCCTATCTGTATCTTTAATATCGGTAAATCCACCAAAGATTAATCCTTTAATTTTATTAAACTTCCCACTTCTCTTTAGCTGGTATAACATTCTGTCGACGCTATATAAATATTCTCCTACGTCTTCAATGAATAATATTTTATTATTAGTATCAATATCAGATTTGGTGCCAATGCTATTTACTAAAAGAGCTAGGTTACCACCAATCAACTTTCCTTTCGCGACACCTATTTTATTATTCTTATGAAATGAACAATTGTATTGATTCTTTTTTCCCGTAATTGCTTTTTGAATAGATTGTATATTGGTAATGTTATTTTCTTTCAAATTAAATGCGCCTGCCATTGGCCCATGTATACTTGCAATTTGATAATTTGTAAAAAGGTGATTGTGTAATATGGTAATATCGCTAAACCCAATAAGCCATTTTGGTTTTTTCTTAAATTTTTTAAAATCAATCTTGTCAATTATTCTCCCCATACCATATCCACCTCTGCAAAATAGAATGGCATGAATCTCCGAATTGTCCAGCATTGCCTGTAATTCATTTTTTCTTTCCTCATCAATTGCGCTGAAATAGTTTTTCGATTTACTACCTACGGTTTTTCCAACCATTACCTCAAATCCCCATTGTTGAAGGGTGCCAATGCAGGCCGCAACTTTTTCAGCAGACATATATCCTGCCGGACAAGTCAATCCGATGGTATCACCTTTCTTTAAATATGGGGGTATTATTATCATGTGAATAGTAAGATTGAAAATATTAACTTACGTTACTGCCATTTGCAGCATCACTGCTTACGAAAATTAATTTTCCGTCATTTTCTTCTGCCATTAATATCATGCCATTACTTTCAATCCCTTTCATTTTTCTTGGAGAAAGATTAGTGACAACTACAACTTTTTTTCCGATAATATTTTCTGGTTCGTAATTCAAAGCAATGCCACTAACAATTGTTCTTTTTTCACTACCTAAATCAACTTCCAATTTTAATAATTTATCTGCTTTCTCAACTTTTTCAGCAGCAATAATTGTTCCTGTTTTTAAATCAATTTTTGAAAAATCTTCAAATTGAATAATAGGTTTTTTCTCCTTAATAGAGTTGTCGATTTTGTCTGATGGATTACCTGCAGCTGACTCCATATTTTTTTTACTTTTTTCTTTTAATTTTTGAATTTGAATAGTTACTTCTTCGTCTTCCATTTTTCTAAAAAGAAGTTCAGGCGCCCTTAAAGAATATCCAACGCTTAACAGGTCGAACTTTCCTGCATTTTCCCAATCTAACATTTTATCAACTACCTTCATCATGAAGCAAAGTTTTTTTGATGTAAAAGGAAGAAACGGATTGATGAGAATAGCAAGATTTGCCGTTAACTGAAGGCAACAATGCAAACAGTTGTCTATTTTTTGCTGAGCTTCTTTCGTAGGGATTCCTGATTCATCTAATTGTTTCGCAATTATCCAAGGTTCTTTATCCTGCATGTATTTATTCCCTTTTCTTGCCAAGTCTATCACTTCAAATAGTGCATCGCGATATTTATAACTTTCGATGCTTTTTTCAATGGCTGCTTTTGAATGCTGTATATCTACAATTAGTTTCTTGTCGGATTCGTCAATTATTTCTTCATGCAAGGGTGGAACTTTACCATTACATAATTTATGCATTAAGACAAAAGTCCTATTAACAAAATTTCCATAAATAGAAACCAGCTCACTGTTTAAGGCATCTTGAAAACCCTTCCAAGTAAATTCGCTATCTTTTGTTTCTGGGGCAATAGCAGTTAAGTAATACCTAAGGGCATCAACCATCATATCCCCGCCATTTTCTTTTTTTACAAAATCGGAAATATATTCTTCCATTTCAATACTCCATCCTCTGCTAGTACTCATTTTATCTCCCTCCAAATTCATGAACTCGTTACTAGGAACATTGTCTGGTAAAATATTTCCATAAAGTTTTAGCATAATCGGAAATATGATGCAATGAAATACGATATTATCTTTCCCGATAAAATGAACAAGCTTTGTGTCTTTGTCCTCCCAATATGGTTTCCAATCTTTGTTATTATTAATTGCCCATTGCTTCGTAGCGCTGATATATCCAATAGGGGCATCAAACCATACATACAAAACTTTACCTTCTGCTTCCTTAAGAGGTACTTTTACTCCCCAGTCTAAATCTCTGGTAACTGCTCTTGGCTGTAATCCAGCTTCAATCCAGCTTTTACATTGACCTAATACATTCGTTTTCCAATCAGCTTGATGACTTTCAAGAATCCATTCACGTAAAAAATCCTCATGCTTATTTAATGGAAGGTACCAGTGGGTAGTTTTTTTCTTAGAAGGAGTATTACCGCTTAAAGTACTTTTTGGATTAATTAGTTGTTCTGGACTTAAGGAAGCGCCACATTTTTCGCACTGATCCCCATAGGCATTATCGCTACTGCAAATAGGACAAGTGCCAATTATATATCGATCTGCTAAAAAAGTATTATTTGCTTCGTCAAAGTATTGTTCTGATTCTTTTATTTCTAAATCTCCGTTATTGTTAAGTTTTGTAAAGAACTCCTGTGCAGTTTCATGATGAATAGGGGAAGAGGTTCTGTGGTATATGTCAAAAGAAATACCTAAGTCTTTCATATTACTTTCAAGAAGCGCGTGATATTTGTCAACAATTTCTTTAGGTGTGGTTTTTTCTTTTATTGCTTGAATGGTTATTGCTGCACCATGCTCATCGCTGCCACAAACAAAAACCACCTCTCTTTTTTGAGCCCTTAAATAACGAGTGTATATATCTGCAGGTAAGTAGGCGCCTGCTAAATGTCCAATATGCTTTGGTCCATTTGCGTAAGGCAATGCTGAGGTTATGAGGTATCTTTTTGGCGTATTCATTGTTGCAAAAATACCGAAAACAGAAGCAATGCCCCAAAAGTAATGGCGCCTTATTTATACAATCTGTCTTCTAGCATAAGAAAACCTAAAATTATTAGGCGAATTCATATTTTTGAACCAAAAATAGAATAACTAAGGCCCTGTTAATTCCAATTGTTCATATTCATCATTATTTATGTTAATCAATACCCTAATTTTACTATAGTAATCAATACAAAAAAAACAATATGAAAAAGATTTTCATTTTAATGATCTCATTGAATGTATCTGTGTGTTCATTTGCGCAATTGAAAAAATTGAC
>CANICR010000170.1 GCA_947466405.1 Chitinophagaceae bacterium
CTCTATGGCATACATGCCAACTATCTCTATGAACAATACAGTGTCCTATAAAATTTTAGATAAATCAGGCTTTGATATTATAAAAGTGTTCCCACCCATTAGGGTTTGGGGAACGATTGGATTTATTTGTGCCATGTGGTTTGTTGATTTAACAGGCTTTGCTGCTTCTAATATACAATACTATGTTGCAGCAGCTGCTGCGATAGGAATGGGTATTTATTGCTTTAGCTTGCCTGCTTGTCCGCCTGTTGGATCATCAAAGAATTCATCTATCATCTCAACACTTGGGTTAGATGCATTTGTATTATTCAGGCGTCAGAAGATGGTAATATTTTTCTTATTCTCCATGTTGTTAGGTGCCGCTTTACAAATCACTAATACTTTTGGAGGTAGTTTTTTAGGTGATTTTAAATCAGCCTATCCTGATTCTTTTGTAGTGAACCATCCATTAATGATGTTGTCTTTATCACAAATTTCTGAGACATTATTTATCTTAACCATACCTTATTTTTTAAACAAGTTTGGAATAAAAATGGTGATGATTTTTAGTATGGTTGCCTGGTTTTTTAGATTTGCATTTTTTGCCATTGGTGATCCAGATCCTAATGGCGGATTATTTTTTCTAATTCTATCTATGATTGTTTATGGTATGGCATTCGACTTCTTTAATATATCTGGCTCATTGTTTGTAGAAAAGGAAGCTCCTTCAGCAATAAGGGCTAGTGCTCAAGGAATGTTTATGATGGTAACGAATGGCATTGGTGCAATTATTGGCGGAATAGGAAGCGGATGGGTGGTAGATTACTTTTCAATGAATGGTAATAAAGACTGGACAAGTATATGGTTTACTTTTGCCGGCTACGCTTTGGTGATAGTAATATTTTTCCCATTGTTATTTAAATATCGACATTATCCTGAGGATGATTTGTCTACTTTAGCTAGTAAGCATTAATTAATTTTATTGCCTAAAAAAAGGTGACTAAATTATAGTCACCTTTTTTTTATTAAAAGAAGTAAGGTCTATTTTAAAGCTTCAATTTTCTTTACAAAATTTGATTTTGGTTGCGCACCTACTAATTTATCTACAATCTCACCATTTTTAATAAATAAAATAGCAGGGATACTAGTGATACCATAATTCGTAGAGATTTGTGGATTATGGTCTACATTTACTTTCCCTATTTTTACTTTCCCTTCATACTCTTTAGCTAATTCTTCAATAACGGGTCCTATTGCTCTGCAAGGGCCACACCATTCTGCCCAAAAGTCAACAACTGATAATTTATCTGAATCTAAAACTTCTGTTTTAAAGTTTGTGTCTGTGAATTCTAGTGCCATAATGTTATTTTTAAGTGTGTGTAATATTTTATAATAAGCAAATTTATGTCCAATTATTTACTATGCAATTTTGACATATCCACAATGTTCAATTGTGTATGTTAATATACCATTTTAACCTTGTTTAGGTTGTTAATACGGAGACTTCCATATTTTTCTGTTTACTTATAAAGTCTGCCATTTCATCATTCATGGTAAATCCTTTTTCAAGGGAGGATAGTGTTAATTTTTGATTCATAATTGAATCGAATATGTTGAATTTTATGGAAGAATTACCAGGGTGTAATTTTACATTTTGTTCAAAAAATGCAATAAGTTTTTCATCAATAGAGGTTGAATCAATCTCTATGGTTATCTGTTTAGTCATAGTGGATTTAATGGTATCCAGTAAATGCATTTTTACAATCTTAAACTCATATTGATCGGTATTGAAACGTTGCCTGAATGAACCTTCAATAAGAAGCACCCTGCCTTTTTCTAAATATTTTTCGTACTTAACATAGTCTTCACTCCAAAGCATAAATTCGCCATTACCGCTAAAGTCTTCTAATTGGAGAGATCCAAATTTCTTGCCAGTTTTAGTTAGTCGATGTTGTGCGTCAATCACCAATCCTGCAATTCTGAATTGTTTGCTAGTAGGAATGTTTTCCGTGTTGTTTTTTATGATAGTATAATCATTCAGCGGAGAAATATTAAAGTGTTTTAATTCAAATGAATAATTGTCAAGCGGATGTCCACTAATATACATTCCAGTTACATCTTTTTCAAAGTCTAATTGCTCAATCAATTGCCAAGGTTCACATGCTGGCAATTTAGGCGTTACAATTTCAGGCATCTGTAAATCGCCAAATAATGTATTACTTGCAGTGGATGATTGCGACTGAAAAATAGATCCAAATTTTACTATTTTTTCCAACGTAGGGATATCGCCTGGGGCTTGATAAAAATATTGCGCACGATGCATATCCGTAAAACAATCTAATGCACCGCTATAAATTAAACTTTCCATTGCTTTTTTACTAACGGCTCTTAGATTCACTCTTTTTACAAAGTCGAAAATATTTTTAAATTGCCCCTGCTTATTTCTTTCTTCAATGATATTTTCAATTGCAGCGTCTCCGGTCCCTTTTAATCCACTAAATCCAAATCTGATTTCGCCTTTATTATTTACTGCAAATCCATTTTGAGATTCGTTAATATCCGGACCAAGAACTTTGATGGCCATGCGTTTACATTCTTCCATGAAGAAAGTGATTTTGTCAATACTGCCAGCGTGGTTAAGAACGGCAGACATATATTCGGCAGGATAATGTGCTTTTAAGTAAGCTGTTTGATAGGCAACATAAGCATAGCAAGTGGAATGAGATTTATTGAAAGCATATTGAGCAAACGCTTCCCAATCATTCCATATTTTTTCAAGTTTATCTTTTGGATGACCTTTTTTTGTAGCGCCTTCCAAAAATTTAACTTTCATGTTATTTAAGGTCGCAATTTGTTTTTTACCCATTGCTTTTCTTAACACATCGGCATCTCCTTTACTAAAACCGGCTAGTTTTTGAGATAACAACATCACTTGTTCTTGATACACTGTAATGCCATAAGTTTCTTCCAGATATTCTTGCATATCTGGCACATCATAGGATACAACTTCTCTGCCGTGTTTTCGTGCAATAAATTGCGGGATGTAAGCCATAGGCCCTGGTCGGTAAAGGGCATTCATTGCAATGAGGTCATCAAATTTATCTGGCTTTAATTCTCGCAGGTATTTTTGCATGCCAGCACTTTCAAACTGAAACGTGGCATTGGTGTCTCCTTGCTGATATAGTTGATAAGTTTTTTCATCATCTAAAGGAACATTATCAATATCAATCTCAATATTATGATGAAGCTTTATTAATGACAAGGCTGTTTTAAGAATGCTCAGCGTTTTTAAGCCTAGAAAGTCCATTTTTATAACACCAGCTTCTTCAATGGTATTTCCTTCAATTTGAGTAAGCCATAATTCAGACTCTTTAGATGTAGCAACGGGAATAAGATCTGTTAAATCTTTTGGTGCAATAATGATTCCTGCAGCATGAATACCGGTGTTTCTTACAGAACCTTCTAATACCTCGGCTTCGTGTAATATTTTACTATTAAGATCATTGCCATTGTATATGGCTCTTAATTTTTTTACATTTTCGAAATCATCTGCCGCCAGTTGTTCTTTTTCTTCTAAAGATTTTTC
>CANICR010000171.1 GCA_947466405.1 Chitinophagaceae bacterium
AATCCTGATGATTTAAGCAGGGTAAATATTGCATTTATGACAGCTAATGGCATTGCGTCCGTAGCTTTTTCTATTTTAGTAATAACTGATATTTTGTCAAATACAAAAATCTAAAGAATTAAATTCCAAATTATTTGATTCATCCATTTACCTGATTCCGGATCGTCATCATTCATCCAATTCTTTGTTTTTTCTTTTATTGTTATTATAGCGGAATTGCTAGTAAACATATTTTTTGTTTCCAATGGTTCATTTATTATAATAGACGAATCCTTTATTGTTACCTTATTGGCAATCCAGGATGTATACAAACGAGGTATGGTCATGCCTAGAATCATTCCAGGCAAATTATTGATAGTACATGGGCCACCAGGAATAGTAAACTCTTCCGAATAAAATGCAAACACATATATACTATCCATAATTATCCCAATGGCTTTTCTGCAATTATAACCAGCAATAATTCTATTCTCATTCGTTAATTTCCATTGAATATTTTTGATGGAGTCTTTTATATTGAATATACTTCCAAATAATTCTTTTTTTAAATGATAACTAGCATTATTGAAATCTGTGTACCACACATATTTTTCTTCTCCTTGTCTTAAAAATTCAGGAAGAGATTCTTTGTTTTCCCATCTATCAAATTGGCAAATACTTTTATTGTTTGAAAAAGTATATTTATAAAAAACAGTTTTAAAAGTAGGCAGTTTATCTTTCATGCTTTCTGCCCACATACTGTTGCCCATCGTTTTTTTAACATTAGTTTTTACCTCGAATTCAATCTCCCCATTTTCAATAAACTGCGCGTAAGAATTATGTATAAATAAACTTAAAAAGATAGTGATAAATAAATAATTTTTCATTGAACTTATTTTTTATTTGAATAGTTTTTATTTTTGAAATCCCATGAAAAGCCTATCATAAAATATCTTTTCAATCGTTGATCTTGATTTTCTGTAAATGTATTCCCATAATAACTTCTGTCAATTCCAATATTCTGATTTAAAACATCCCTGGCCTTAATGTATGCGGTGAATTCATTATTTTTAAAAGTACGTTGTAACTGAATATTCCAAATCTGATTATTTAAAGCAGAAGAAGTTGCTGCTATTTTTTGTCTCCAAAAATATTGATAGTCTGAGATCAATGACCATGATTTGTTATAATACAAAGTAGTAGTTAAGCCAATCGTATTATTAGCAAATTTATTGGTGTTAATGGTTTGATTATTTTTATTATAACTTAAAGCATAATCATTATTAAGTGTAATATCATATTTATCCTTCTTAGATTTATTTAAATTCAACGACAATCCACCTGAATAGGTGTTTGCATAACTTGATTTATTATTAATAACATCTACAAATCTTGATACATTCGCAGTTGGACTAATTTGAAAATTAATATCAGTTTTTTTGTGTTTAAACCCAATTCCACTCCAAAAAGCAACATTCAAATTACCATTGGTATTTATTGGTGTTGAAAGGGTAGCCCCTGAAATTGGGTCAATGATTTTATTATACGTAATAGCATCTTTGTTTATTGTTATATTAAGTGATTGATAATTCCAGATGTTTTTAAGAAAATTATACCCATTATTTGTAAAATTGATATTATTAGCAAAGGAGGGCTTTAAATCAAGGTTGCCATTAAATTGATTAAACACATTAGTATTGTTTCTTAATGGCTGTAATTGATTAATGGTAGGCTGTGTATTGTAGCCGTTGTATTTTATCCTAAAGGAATGGTTGCTTTTATAACTATATACAAATGAAGCAGACGGGAATAGATTCGTAAATTTTCTTACATAATTTTTATTTATGGATTTATCCAATAAATCAAAATGAGTGATTCCAAAACCAGAACCAACATTAAATTTATACTTTTTAAAAGAATAATTAAATTTAGCGGAAGGAGTATTAATAACCACATTTTGATTAAAATCATTTGTAAGCGAATCTAATAATTGATTGTACACTTCAGTAGATATTGGCTTTACAAAAGTAGATTGATTATTTAAACTTTGATTAGCAGAAAGTTCATAGCCTAATTCCATTGACCAATATTTATTAATCGGTTCAGTGTATATCAACTTAGATGATATTTTGTTATTAGATTTCTCTGTGCTTCTGAATTGATCAATTGAAAATGAAATAGGATTATTGTCTTGAAAATATGTATTCTCAGATACTAAATAATTATCTATCCCATTTTTCATGCTATTTATATCAAGATTTAAGGATATTGTTCGACGACTTTTTTTAAATTTATGATTAAATAAAACATTCCCATATAGCGTAGTTTTTTCAGATTTAATATCTGATTTTCTTGTTGAATTATTTTTTACATTTCCATCCTTATTTGTTGTTTCAGCTAATGTAGATTCTAAACTCTTGCTATTGAAGTAATTCTCCTTTACAGTTATCTTTAAAGTATTTTTATTACTTAATTTCCAATCATACACCACAGAGTTTTTAAAATTATATCTATTCACGTACTTATTAACCGATGATTGCTCTTTTAAAATAGAGTCCCCCAATTGAGTAATCATATTTACGCTTGATAAATTGGAATAATCCTGTAAATTATATTTAGGAGAAATATTTATTTTATGTATCTCATTCCATTTATTGCTATATTGTATACCTGCATTGACATTACGTATGAAGCCATTTTCAGTGTTAATATTAATTTCTTCATCATTGTTGCCAGACGATATTGACATATTAAAAATGCCATCTTCATCTGTCATTTCAAAATTCATTTCTTCTCCACCATACTTTTGACTTTCTTGCCAACTTAGACCATCCTGACCTGTGTTGCCATTTAACACAAATGCAGATATTTTTCTTTTTCCTTTAAAGGAGCCAAACATAATATTGTTATTAAATCGATTGGTGATATCATTTCCAACGCCTCCAGACGTATTTATTTTTCCGAAATATCCTTTTTTTCGATCCTCTTTTAATTTTAAATTAATTGTTTTTTTTGTATTCCCATCATCGATACCCGTAAAGGCAGCCTGATCACTTTTTTTGTCAAATACCTGAACTTCTTTTACCGCATCAGCCCTGATATTTTTAACCGCCATTCCTGGATCATCTCCAAAAAACTCTTCACCATCCACCAACACTTTTTCAACTTTTTCACCCATTGCTTTTATTTCTCCATTTTTATCAACTTGAATTCCAGGTAATTTTTTCAATAACTCTTCTACATTAGCATTTGCACTTACATTAAAACTATCAGCTGTATAAATAGTAGTATCTCCCTTTATTTTAATTGCGCCACCACTTTTAATAATTATAGACTCCAATAACTTACTCTTGTCAATTAGTTTTATGGTATTAATATTGATAGTAGAATTTTTTATAAATACCTCATCTACGTATTCAGCATATAATGGATGCGTGATCATCAAAATATTCTTACCTATTGAAGTATATTTAATACTAAAAGTTCCATCAACTTTAGTTCTTACAAACGATTGAATGGTTGAATCTTTTGCAGAAATCAAAATAACTGCTGCATTTTTAATTGGCTTCTGAGT
>CANICR010000172.1 GCA_947466405.1 Chitinophagaceae bacterium
AAAAGCTGCGAAACGTCTTCGTTACAAATAGCACAGGAAGAATTAGCGGAAGGGAACTTTAATTGGGAGCAATTGAAATTAATGCGTATCAGGTTTTTATGCGAATATGGAAACTAAAAAGCATTAATATTTTGTTTGCTATTATTTTATCAGATGATTTACATCTTAATTTTTTTGAATTAAACAGTTACTTTTATTATACAAATAAACAAAACAACATGAAAAAATTATTTTTTTGGGCATTTATTGTATCCTTTATCTTCAGTTCTTGCGTAAGTAAAAAAGCAATGAAAAAAGAAAAGATTCGCTATGAAACATTGCAAACAACCATGCAATCTCAAAATGCAAATTTACAAGATGAATTAAAAAAGTGTACAGACCTAACTTCCGAAAATTCAAGAAAAAAAGATTTATTGGATGCGGAAATTGAAAGTTTAAAAAAACAAATTGGCTATTTAAAAGACAATAACAATCAGGCATTAAAACAATTAGAAAACCTTTCCGTTATTACAGGATCACAAGCGGAGAGTATTAAAAAATCATTAGATAATATTGGAGCTAAAGATGCTTATATAAAAAATCTGCAGTCGGCTATCAATCGTAAAGATTCTTTAAACATGGCATTGGTGATGAATTTAAAAGGTGCCATTGGAAATCTTGATGATAAGGACATTAATATTAAAGTGGATAAAGGTGTGGTGTATATAGATATTTCTGATAAATTATTATTTAAAAGTGGCAGCTATGATGTAACGGATCATGCTAGTGAAGTATTAGGGAAAGTAGCGTTGGTATTAAAAAATCAACCAGATATTGAATTTATGGTTGAAGGACATACAGACAATGTTCCTTTTAAAGGATCAGGTGTTTTACTCGACAATTGGGATTTGAGTGTAAAGCGCGCAACTTCTGTTGTAAGAATTTTACAAACTCGCTATGGATTAAATCCAACTAATATTACTGCTGCGGGCAAAAGTGAATATAAGCCAGTTTCCGACAATGCCACTTCAGAAGGCAAAGCAGCAAACCGCAGAACAAGAATTGTTATCTTACCTCAACTTGATCAATTCTTTAAACTATTGGAAACAAAATAAATTATAAAAGCATTATTTATAAAGCGTCATAAGTAAATTATGGCGCTTTTTGCTTTAAAAAACTATATTATGCCAGGTATTTTTCCTATTAATCTTCTTGTTTGTAATGATTTAGATGCATATATTTGCACCCCGTATTGTAAACTTAATGTTTATTTTGCAAGGATGGTGCGGTAGCTCAGTTGGTAGAGCAATGGACTGAAAATCCATGTGTCGCCGGTTCAACCCCGGCCCACACCACTTTAAAGGGCTGATAATCAACTAAATGACTGATTATCAGCCCTTTTTGTTTGCAAAATAATGCAAATAAGTGCACTAAAATGCACCTTTTTGGAGCACTAACGGAGCACCGGTTTTTACCCCCCTACTTCGAGCTACCACGTGCTAAATTGCTTCATTCTGCTTCATATAGCTTTCTATAATGTTTTATAAAATGCTGAATTTTATACTCTTAAAACATTTTATTATGAACAATTACAAAAAAGGACCTTTAGAAATTCGTTTTACTTTCATGCTCAAGGGCAGTAAAATCTTAAGTGACGGCTTATCGCCTATCGTTTTTAGAGCACTTTTCAGATCACAGCGCAAAGATGTGTTTACCGGGATGAGCTGTCCACCCGATTTTTGGATGAAAGCAGAGAAGATGGTAAACCTATGCTACCCAGGCGCAAAAGAAATGAATCAACAGCTTCACAAGATTTTTGCACACGCAGAAGAAACTTTTCAAAAGCTAAAATTTAAAGGAGATGAGTTTACGCTCGATGACCTCATCGATCAAATCAAAGGAAAATCAGCAGCACCAGAAAACCTTTCTGATTACATTGACATCACATTAAAAGATGTAAAAAAAAGAGTGGGAATCGATTTAGCAAAAACCACTTATTTCAGGTACCAACGTATCGTGAAATACCTGAATGATTTTTTAATTGAAAAGAAAAGAGTAAGGAACCTCCCAGTGAGTAAAATTGATGTGGAATTCCTTCGTGATTTTTTTCATTATCTAAGAACAGAGAAAGGTAACAGTCACAACACTTGTTCTTCTCTATTGGGTTGTTTGAAAAGTATCATTGCGCCTGCTATAAAAAAGAAGGTCATTAAATTCAATCCCTTTGATGAATTTACATTGAACCGAAAAACGGTTGATAGAGATTTTTTAGAAATGGAAGAAATCAAACAAATTCAAGATTTAAAATGCAAAACCGTAGAACTTGATTTTAAAAGAGATGTATTTGTCTTTGCCTGCTTCACCGGATTAGCCTATGCTGATTTAAAAGCATTTGCAAAAAAAGATATCGTTCAAGATAACGATGGATCGTTTTTTATTCGCCATCCACGAGCAAAGACTGGTGTTATGTCTATTGTACCATTATTGCCAGTAGCCGAAAAAATCCTGAAGAAATATTCGCCTACTGATGACTGTCGCGATTTTGTATGGAATGTTTGCAGCAATCAAAAACTAAACAAAGGACTCAAACAAATTGCATTAGCTACCGGAATTACCAAACCCTTGTTTTGCCACCTTGCTCGTCACACTTTTGCCACCACAGTTACATTGAGTAACGGAATCTCGATGGAGTCTGTTAGCAAGATGCTAGGTCATACTTCATTAAAGCACACGCAGATTTATGCTAAGATTGTTGCTTCAAAGGTGAAGAGTGAGATGAAAGGACTAATGGGAATGTTTCAGTAGCGAGTAAAATTATATAAGCATGTTGATAATTTGTACTGTTGAATTATCACATACTGTTAATGCTTAGCTATTGTGCTTATTTTTCGCTTAGATTAATTTTCTACAAAGTGGCTAATAATGCTAACTTATCGGTTAATCCATTCCATTGATCAACGATAGGCTGACGATTAAAAGGGTTTTGAATACCTAATTGCTCAATTGTGTTTCCATCTTTACCATAATTGCAAGCTGCACAGGCTGTAACCAAATTATTAAGGTCAGTCCGTCCTCCTTGATTCCATGGAACAACGTGGTCTGCAACAGGCCAAGAAATATGCATAATACCGTGTGTGGTCATATTAGTTTTTCCACGTTGAAAGATTGGAGAATTCAATTTTTTTATAAATAATCTGATGAAGTCTTGAGAAATAATTTTATTATCGCAATATCTACAACGATAACCATCTCTTTTAAAAACTTCGTCTTGGATTTTTTTTGGAGAACGAATAGGGTCTCGTAGTTCTTTTGAAATTGCCGGTGGTGCTAAACCTTTTAAAATTAATTTTCGATGCCTCCCCGACATTTGACCATGTTCAATAAACCAATTGGTAATTTCGTCACTTTTAATTTGTTTAATTTTTCGTAAACAAGCTTCTTTTTTTTCTGTAAAAAAGTCGTTAACGGCTGATTCAAATATTTCAAATTGCTCAGCAATCCAATTTGGTGT
>CANICR010000173.1 GCA_947466405.1 Chitinophagaceae bacterium
AAACAACCTCTTCATCTGATACTGTTTCAAATTGTACTTCATACACTTGGAACGGAAAAACATACACAGCAAGTGGAACGTATGATACAACGTTTGTAGGTGGCAATGCAGCTGGTTGTGATTCAACGGCTACGTTGGTATTAACCATCAAACAAAAAACATCTTCATCAACGCCTGTTTCAAATTGTACTTCATACACATGGAATGGAAAAACATACACTGAGAGCGGATCGTATGATACAACGTTTGTAGGTGGCAATGCTGCTGGTTGTGATTCAACGGCTACGCTAGTATTAACCATCAAACAAAAAACATCTTCATCAACGCCTGTTTCAAATTGTACTTCATACACATGGAATGGAAAAACATACACTGAGAGTGGATCGTATGATACAACGTTTGTAGGTGGAAATGCTGCTGGTTGTGATTCAACAGCTACGTTAGTGTTGACAATCCTTAATCCAACGACATCATCTGAGACTGTTTCAAATTGTGTTTCTTATACTTGGAATAATGTATTATATACAGAGAGCGGAACGTATGATACAACGTTTGTAGGTGGCAATGCTGCTGGTTGTGATTCAACGGCTACGTTAGTATTGACGATCAATACTTTGCCAGACATTAGCTTTATACCTGCAATGGATACCCTTTTTGTAGGAGACACTACTACTCTATCTTCAAATATTTTTGATGGAGTATGGACAATAAGTGATTCATTAATTGCAACAATTGATACTACTGGTTTAGTTACTGGAATTAATAGTGGTACTGCTACAGTACATATTGAATTAACTAATCAAATAACGGGTTGTTCAAATTCTGCAAATACAGTAATAACGGTATTGCCTATTAATCATACGCCTATCGCTATTAATGATTTATTTTTAACTGTGGAAGATTCAACAATTCAAGGTAATGTAGGAAACAATGATACATTAAGTACAGACGGGGGAAATCATTATAGTATTGTGACACCTCCTTCTAATGGCACACTTATACTAGATAGTAATGGAGTATTTACATATACGCCTAATCCTGGCTACAATGGTTCTGATACATTCTACTATTCTTTATGTGATACAAATTTTGATTGTAAACAAGCGAGAGTAATAATTGTGGTTGAAGCTGCTGCGCCAGTTCCTGTAACGCTTACTTTATTCACAGCAAGGTTAAATGAAAAAGATAAAAATCAAGCTATTCTAAATTGGAATACCCAATCTGAAATTAATACAAAGTATTATGATATAGAAAGAAGTATTGATGGTATTCATTTTGACAAAAGAGGAAAATCGAATGCTGTAGGAACATCATATACTAGTCAAGACTATCAATTTATTGATCAGTTGAATGTAACTGTTAAGATTGTTTATTACCGTTTGAAAATAGTAGATAATAATGGAGTTTATGTTTATTCGAATGTAGTTCCTCTTACTATATCTGGAACGGATATTAAAGATGAAATCAAAGTATATCCAACACCATTTGTTTCTAATTTAAATGTAGAGATCAACAGTGTAAGTATACAATCTGCAAATATTAGATTGTTTACGCTTGAAGGAAAGTTGGTACGCCAATTATCAAAACAATTATCAAAAGGTATAAATATTGTTAATTTGCAAGGTTTAAATAGCTTACAAAGTGCCACCTATTTCATAGAAGTTAAAACTGCAAATAGTAGTTATATTAAAAAAGTAATAAAACAAATAAAATAAAATAAGGAAATTTAATCTTGTGTCAAACCAAGGGCTGTCTAAAAAGACAGCCCTTTTTAATGTATGATTATGCGGAAATAAAAAAGTCGGAATAAGAAATTCCGACTTTTTTATTTGTCCTGTAAACATCAACCATTAAAACAGATATTAAGTTATTAACGAAATATCATAGCTGATAACGCGGGGATATCAATCTTTATTGTGCAATGATTTGTTTTTTTATTGATCTTTTCAAATTCTATTGATTTGTTTATGCCGTTGTCGTTGCCCCAAAAATTAATTGAATTCGAGTTGAATATTTCTGCCCATGATTTTATCCCATTAACAATTAAAGGATGCTGGGAATAATTATTTGAAGAAATATTTAATACAATGAGTAAGTCATTTTTTTTCAGTTTCCCTTTTCTTTTATAGGCAATGATGCCTTCTGATTTCTTATTCAACTCAATCCACTCAAATCCTTTGTCATCAAACTGATATTCATATAAAGCAGGTTGAGATTTATATAAATGAGAAAGGTCTCTTACACAATCTTTTAATTTATTATGTGGTTCATATTGTAATAAAGACCAATCCAATTCAGATTTTTCATTCCATTCCGAAGTTTGACCAAATTCATTACCCATGAATAATAATTTACCTCCAGGATGGGTGTACATGTATGTATATAGCATTCGAAGATTTGAGAATTTCTCCCATTCAGAACCGGGCATTTTATAAATCATTGGGCTTTTGCCATGTACAACCTCATCGTGACTTAATGGCAACATGAATTTTTCGTCATAGAAATACATCATACTGAATGATAAAATATCTTGTGCGTTTGTTCTTTTATGATTGGGCATTTTAAAATAGGTAAAAGTGTCATGCATCCATCCCATCATCCATTTCATGCCAAATCCATAACCACCATCTTTTATAGTGTTGGTTATAGCAGGCCAATCAGATGCTTCTTCGGCAATTGTTTGAACATCAGGGAAGTCTTGATATATAATTTCATTGAGTTTTTTTAAAAAGGCGGAGGCTTCTAAATTTTCATTAGTACCAATTTCATTGGGAGTCCAGTTGCCTTTTTTTCTAGAATAATCTAAACGAAGTATAGAATTTACAGCATCTACACGTATGCCATCGGCATGATAATAAGTTAGCCAAAAATGGGCACTGCTAATTAAAAAAGATTGAACTTCTCCCCTTTTATAATTAAAAATATAACTCTTCCAGTCTGGATGAAATCCTTTTCTCATGTCGGCATATTCATAGGTATGAGCGCCATCAAACAAGTATAATCCATGCGCATCAGCAGGGAAATGCGAAGGCACCCAATCTAAAATAACTCCTATGTCATGTTGATGTAAAAGGTCTATCATTTTCATTAATTCATCAGGC
The DNA here is from genome assembly GCA_947466405.1 of Chitinophagaceae bacterium. Taxonomy (GTDB): domain Bacteria; phylum Bacteroidota; class Bacteroidia; order Chitinophagales; family Chitinophagaceae; genus Ferruginibacter. The sequence goes on from CANICR010000173.1 coordinate 3,102, forward strand.
TGACCAAAGCGTGATGTAGCAGAAAAATATCCAGTACATTGGTATCCCCAACTTGCATCATAGGGAAATTCCATTATTGGCATAATTTCTACATGAGTAAATCCCATTTCTACAATATAGGGTACTAATCTTTCTGCAATTTGCGCGTAAGAATTAAAGCTGTTTTCATCATTTTTATTTGGTCGCATCCAGCTTCCTAAATGAATTTCGTAAATATTCCATGGGGCATCTAAAGCGTTGTGTTTTTTTCTTTTTTTCAACCATTTTTTATCTTTCCATGTATATTTTAAATCCCATAATACAGAAGCAGTTGCAGGACGTAATTCGGAATAAAAAGCAAAGGGGTCTGCTTTAATAGTGGTAGTATTTTGTA
>CANICR010000174.1 GCA_947466405.1 Chitinophagaceae bacterium
CTGCCCCACACCTTGACACTGAATTAACAATCGGCAAAATTGGTTTTTGATTTATTATAACAGTCACGGGGACTTTTTCATTAGAAATACAGTTGGTAACAATATTATAATTTGCCACCCAATATGTTGTAGTATTACTCAATAATGGAGTTTGATACTTATCAAGCATTGAAGTTGCTCCCATTCTCAATAGAGTATTAGCCATAGAATCGGCATACCAAACAACTGACATCCCATTCATTGGAACAGCAGAAATAAGTGCCGTATTATTTGAACATTTCGTAGCTCCTGAAACCGATTTTATTTTAGCGGGTAACTCATTAATTTTCACTTTAACACAAGATCGAATAGAAGAAGAACAACCAGCAAAAGAAACAGATTCGACAAACAATTCCTTATCAAATGAAAGTACTGAAGTATACAACATTAAACCTGTATCGATTAATAATCCATTTATTGATGAATCATACCAATTTACGGTACAATCATTTGGCACAGTTGCAGCAATTATAACTGAGCCGGGGCCGCATCTTGATGTGTTTTGAACGATAGGAGGATTTGGCAAATCCTGAAGGGTGATTATAGCCGGATATCGTTGAACAAGTGAACATCCGGTAGTTACATTTCTTTTTGAAACCCAATAAGTTGTGTTCGAAAACAACATCGGAGTAATATATTGATTTGACGTAGCCAAAATTGTATTGCTAAATTCAGCCTCATACCAATCTACAACTTCATTTATATCTGTATGTATTGACAAGGTCAATGCTCCAGGCCCACATCTAAAAAAATGTAGCGACTGATCAAAGATTGGCAGCTTCAAAACTTGCACGATGCAGTAATCCGAAATTAAATCAAAAGTACACTCACCTTGTATCAAACATCTGTAGAAGCCAGTATTTAAACTATCGGTAACATTATTAAAATACAATGTTGAATTATTTTTTCCGATAAGATTTGAAAATGTAATGCCACTATCTTTACTAATTTGCCATTGATAGGTAAGCGATGATCCTGTTGCTAGTATTGAAATAGAATCAGATTGACCTTCGCAAATAGTTAAATTAATGGGTTGATTTATAATTTGCCCAGTAAAACAATCCTGACTTTTAATCACTCTAGTAGACAGATTTAAATATGAATTTAATGAGTTAACACTATCATACAATCCGACATGCATGATGATTATTGGACTACTTATCAATTGAACATCATCAATAAACCAGCCTTTGTAAGCGTAATTTTCATCTGATCCAAATCTAAACCTAATGTTAATTGTTTGACCAGCAAACGACGTTAAATCTATGAGTGAATGTTGGAATACTCCATTATTACCTGTAAATGCTTTTCGACCTGCTAATGGGTTAGCACTTATATTCAATTTACCATTGTAGCCGTTTTGTAAAAATAAATATCCAATATCATTCCATGTAACCCCATTATTATTGCTAATCTCCACTACTCCCCCATCCCAATTTGTTTCTGAGTTAATTAAAAAGTGAAATGAAAATATATTTTTAGAATATTTTGATAACCGAAGCGGCCTTATTAATGATAAGTTCTGATCTGAAATATAATTAGCGTTCTTAGATAATAAAGAATAAGCGGGCGTATGATTTTCTTCTGATGAAAGTACCCAATTATTACTTGTAGACGAATTATTTTTCCAGACCAAAGGAATACTGCTTGTAGTAAACGAATCATTTAATAAAAATAAATCATTAAAAAAAGCGCCTGGCTTAACCTTAACTTTAAAAGTATACAATTGCGTTTCTCCAGCGGAAACGTTAACTATAAAACGAACCACTCTCCATATGCTGTCATAAATTCCACCACTTATATATTCAACATTTTTGGGCAAAGTATCGCAAATTAAGAAATTAGCAATGTCAAAACAAAGACTGGCCTTAACCGTATTAGTATAAGTAATAAATCCGCTTTCTATTTGCTCATCTACACTTTGCGTAATCAAAAAACCCGCACCGATATTATTTGAAAAGTCGGCCACTTGGTCTTTTGTATTATTAGATAAACCTTGTGAGGCCTTTACGCCCAAACCCCTTCTAGCAAATGCGCTCCAAATAGCACAACTATATTTTGCATTAAATAAAATAGAGTCTGCCTTTAAAATTGCATTCCTTGCATCAATAAAACCAGGCCTGCAAGTTTGAAGCCTCATTCCTTCCATAACTAACTTTAGTGCAATTGAATTCCCGCCTTTTAAAATTGGATTAAATATATTTTTATTTATTCCTTCTATTCTAATTAATTCCCATGTCATATCCCACAATGCCGAACACCATATTTCTCCATTTTTGTGTGGGTCTCCTGCAAAATCAGTCATCATTGCATAGGTCCATGGATTAATCTGCATATCTGTAGAGTACGGGTATTTTCGAATTCCTTTTCCTGTTATAGATTGAGATAATGCATATGTACCAAGTGGCCTTGGAAGTGAACCATCACTAATGCTTGATGTCGACCAATCAGTTGTCATCATTAATGAAAAATAATCACTCCATCCTTCTCCGGGTTGCTCAGCATTTATTAAACAGGAAGAATTATTTGGACCACCTGTTAATCTATTACTAATCCCATGCGCATATTCATGAATAATAATACCATTGTCTAAATCAGCGTCTCTTATAGAATTGAGGTTATTAAATAAATACATTTGCATTCTGGGCTTTACGCCATCAACAGGAGTAGAAAAGTTTGCATTATTAAAACCTCCAGCATCTTGAGCATCTGCCATCACAAAATCATTTTGCAATCCCCCTCTAGATAAGTTATTGTCCTGGAAATTACCAGACACTTCATCAAAACCATACAAATAACTTATATCGTGCATGATATTATTCCAATAAAATAAATTAGTAATAGAAAATTGTTGATTATTATAACTTAATACCCCAGACGAATCGGGCTTAAAATCAAATATTAGATCTAGCAGCGCTGAATTAGCTTTGGCAGATTTTCCAATGGTTAAGTTATTGTTATCGCGATCTTCTTGTGCCCAAACATTATTACCCTTGGTGCTGTCAAAAAAATCAAGCCCATTAAAATGCCATTGAAGAGATGTTGCATTTCCTACAGATTTCAACCATGGATTATTTACAAGCTGAGTAGTGTCATAAAAATGATTCGGGCTTTCAAAAGGGAAAGGAATGACTCTGTAATTCACTGAGTTTATTATATTATTCGGGATATCTTTAGCCTCATTCAAACTTGGTCGATATGTTAATTCACTTGATTTTTTATTGTTGTTGTTTATAGACTCATAGACTGTATAATTATTCATATCGACTACGAAATTATTCTCAGCATCCACCCTTATCAGTAAATGATCGGCTGTATTTACAGGCATTAATTCAATCTGCCAAACCAACCTAATTTCATTATCACTAATTGGCAACCAACAAAGTTCTGCTGTTATATTTGAATACACGTA
>CANICR010000175.1 GCA_947466405.1 Chitinophagaceae bacterium
AATATTAATTAATTGCACTGGAGAAAATGGAACTAGTATTGATTTAAAATCATTTAATTCTACATTAACAAATCCAATTCCAGGTGGTGAAGTATTTTTAGTAGGACCATTTGCAAATGCTTTAGGAAGAAAAGATTTTACAGTACTTCATTTAAATATTCAGGCATCTACTGTAAACCCTATAGTAGCTATTCCAACTACATTAACTACTAATATTTTTCCTTCTGTAGCATCTTCAAATATCACAAGGTTATTAACTATCAATGACACAGCCGCTATTAATTTCCCGAATGTAACTATATTAGGACCCAATGCTTTTGTGATTAATCGTCGCATGTTTTCTATGAGTCAGCTAGATTATTCCATTCCATTAAATAACACTGAAGTTTGGCAAATTACAAGCACTTCAGGATTTGCTCATCCTTTTCATATTCATGATGTTGAATTTTATATTTTAACAAGAAATGGAGTAGCACCTCCAGCATATGAGCAAGGTTGGAAAGATGTTGTATTGGTGAAGAGTAATGAAACAGTACGATTCATTGCTAAGTTTGATGATTATGCGGATAACATTCATCCTTTCATGTATCATTGCCATATTTCTTTACATGAAGATGAAGGAATGATGGGGCAATTTGTTGTAGGGGATGGTATTTCAGCAGCCTCAGTTACATCTTTATCATGTGGAACGGCAACTTTTTCTGCTGCGGCATTTTCTAATAATATTTATTCAGCAGTTGCAACGATACCATATACTGGAGGAAATGGAATGGCATATGCTAATGGTAACGTGGGTATTCCCTCTACAGGAGTAACAGGTCTTACTGCAACTTTACAATCTGGTAATTTATCTACTGGCAATGGTAATTTATTTTATTCAGTTGTTGGAACGCCATCTTCTGCAGGAACGGCAAATTTTGCAATTGATTTTGGCGGACAAACTTGTACTCTTAGTTTAAATGTTGGAATCTCAAATACTAATACAGGAATACCTGCTATTGATTCATTGAAGTGCGATCAAATAGTGTTTTCCTCCATGCCGTATGTAAATACTTATTACACAGGAACAGTAACGATTGGCTATACGGGGGGTAACGGAGCTGCATATACACCAATAGGTAATGCTCTTCAATCTACGGGAGTGCAAGGATTAACTATGTATTTACATGCAGGGACTCTTGCTAATGGCAGTGGTAATTTTGTGATGACTATTTACGGAACGGCAGATTCAAGTGGTATTGCTTATTTTACTTTCAGATTTGCTGGTAGAACTTGTACAATAGCCGTAAACGTTATTAGTAAATTTGATTTAAAATTATTGCCAAATCCTGTTGATAATATATTATACGCAACGCTGTATCCATTTAATGCGCAGGCATATTATTTATGGTTATTAGATGCAGCTGGGCGAATCGTTTATATGATGCCACAACCTGATTTATCAAAAGGGATTGACGTTTCAAATTTATCAAAAGGAATATATTTTATTAGGGTAATGGACCAGGAAAATAAAATGATTGTCACTAAAAGATTTCTGAAAAAGTAAGAAATTGAAATTAAAAATATATTTGATGAGGTATTTTATCATTAGTTTCTATTTAATAAGCTTAATACTAATTCTAGGGTTTAGTAAAAACGATTTCAATACTACAAAGAAAGTAGGAGATACCATCATTGATTTTAAATTACAAAACATAGACAAGTCTTTTGTTTCGTTAAATGGGTTTAAAAATGCAAAGGGATTTATGGTTGTATTTACTTGCAATCATTGTCCATTTGCAAAGCTTTACACAAAGAGATTAAATGATTTAAATAATAAGTATAAGCCAATGGGCGTGCCTTTGCTGGCCATTAATTCAATGGATACGATGTTGTACAAGGATGAAGTATTTTCAAACATGCAACAAAGAGCAAAGACAGAGCGGTATAATTTTTATTATTTACAAGATGCTCAACAAGTAGTTGCAAAAGATTTTGGCGCAAAACATACTCCTCAAGCATATGTTATTTGGAAAGAGAATGGGGCTTGGGTGATAAAGTATACAGGATCGATTGATGATGATGGGGAGCATCCCTTGCTTGCAAAGCCCTACCTTTCAATTGCTGTTGATGAATTATTGGCTGGCAAAAAGCTATCTATTTCAGAAACGGAATCTTTTGGGTGCAGAATTTTTTACAGAAAATAACTTTTTGCAAATAAAAAAATTGTATGAAAAAAGAAGTTGTTATAATGATTTTTTTCATGATAGTTCTTTTTGTTTCATGTAAAAAAAACTCCTCTATTGATCCGAATAACAATTATTCAGATTCTATTAATAACAATTCCAGGCCCAATATTATATTCATTATTGCAGATGATTTAGGGTGGGATGCTTTTGGTAATAATCCAAATATTACTTCAACTAAAGCAATTACTCCTACTTTAGATTCATTGGCAAGGAATGGTATTACGTTCACTAATTACTGGGCAACACCTTTATGTACCCCCACAAGGGCTGCATTATTAACCGGAAGATATGCATTTCGTACAGGGGTAGGCGGTATTAATCCGGCACTGGATTATTTACATAGCACAGAGACCATTATTCATAAATACCTTACCGATCATACCGGTAATGCATATGCTACAGCTTTAATTGGAAAATGGCATGTAACAGGACCCACTGATCTATCCGCTCCAGAAAATTTCGGGATTCAATATTTTTTAGGCTACACAGGAGGGGAGGTTAGTGATTATTACAATTGGACTCAAGTTAGTGGAGGTGTTCAGCAAAATATAACAACGTATGCAACTACTTATTTTGTAAATAAATCTATTGATTGGATTCAACAGCAAATAAAACCATTCTTTTTATGGCTAGCTTTTAATGCTCCTCACATGCCATTTCATCGACCACCATTGAATTTAATTTCAGATCAGTCATTGGTGTCGGATACTGCTGTAATTAATTTAAATCCGCTGCCTTATTATCTTGCGGCAATTGAAGCAATGGATAAAGAAATCGCCAGATTGATAGCTTCTTTAACTCCAGAACAAAAATCAAATACAATATTTGTTTTTATGGGCGACAATGGAACACCTACGCAAGTTGCTCAAAGACCATTTCTACTTGGAAGAGCAAAAGGTTACTTATATCAAGGAGGAATTAATACTCCTCTGATTATTGCCGGAAAAAATGTTGTAAGAGTGGGTCAAACAGATACGTCATTGGTGAATGCAACAGATATGTTTTCTACCATTGCTGATATGGCTGGCACGGGGGTTTCTTTTTATGAGGATGGTAAAAGTATAAAACCTTTATTGTCATCATCGCAGGCAAATTTCAATAACTATGTGTATACTGAGCAATTTGATAATATTCCTGGAAATGCAGATGGATATGCGATCAGAAACGTATCTTATAAGTTAATTCATTTA
>CANICR010000176.1 GCA_947466405.1 Chitinophagaceae bacterium
ATCACGATGCCATTAAGTACTACATTGGATAAAGTATATATCAAAGCGGCATCCTTTACATTGTGTTTGCCTTTTATTCCTGCAGCATTTAATCCAATAGCTATTGCGCCTGGGGCAAACTGCATATAATTATCTATATGGCATTTTTCTAAGTTGTTAGGGGTAGTTAAAGTATGAATCGTTTTATTGAAATCTTGAAGTGGCTTTAATTCCAGAGACAAAGCTCCATAAGTCATCAATGCAATTGGAAGTATTAATGTGTTATTGTTTTTATATTGAGCAGGTTGATTTTTAATTATTGTAATTGTATCTTGGGCATAACTCATATTGAAATAGAATAGTAAGAAGGGGATAAAAAAGAGTTTAGCCACAATAAATATATTTTATAATAGTGATTATTTTTCTGTTTTTTTTATAGTCTTTCTGTTACGCACATTTGTAATTCTGCCGAAAAGGTATTCTACCGCTATTGCTAATGGATAATCGCTCATCCAATGATTCTCTGTATTGATCATAAAATGAGCAATCCTCCTGCCACTATCATGTTCGTAATTCCTTCATACAACTGACAAAGCGCAGCTTTTATATTTTGTGGAAATTTAATAATTCAAGTGTTGCCAAATTTTAAAGTATCATGAAATTTAGTAGTAGGATCCAATCCAAATGTATTGCTAAAAATGTCTTTGGGCACATTTGTAATGCATTTATAAAATATAGGATTTGTAGTGTAAGATGATTTATTTTTTATTGGCAAAAATTGTTCAGAAACAGGTGTTTTTTCTTGAGAAAATACAGAAATTGAAAGTAAGCAATAAATAATTATTAATAGCCATATGCATTTCATCTAAAACAAAGATTAAGTATTATGCAGTACCCATTCTTTTAAGATGTAAAGTATGAGAAATCACAGCATCTCTCATCCTTTTGTATTCAATATATTTCACATCGAATTCGTCACAGGTTTTTTTGATTATTTTACTAATAGCCGGGTAATGAACGTGAGATATTTTAGGGAAAAGGTGGTGTTCTATTTGAAAATTTAAACCTCCAACAAGCCATGAAATTAATTTGTTTTTTGTGGCAAAATTTGCTGTAGTTTCTACTTGGTGAATTGCCCATTCGTTTTCAATATTATTTGAGGTTATTGAAGGGACTGGAAATGCTGTATCTTCTACTGTGTGTGCTAATTGAAATACAATACTCAATACAAAACCAGCAAACATGCTAAGTATTAAAAATCCAAACAGCCAATTTGTAAATCCAACCATATAAATGGGTAATGCAATCATCAATATGTAATATCCTATTTTGGCTATCCAAAAAGCAAAATGATCGAAAGTGCTTAGCTTTTTTATTGGAACAATGCCTATCTTTTTTGTGAAATATTTTTTATAGTCTGTCATGAAAACCCAAATGATTAAAAGAAAGCTATATAAAAACCAAACATAAAAATGTTGAAAGCGATGAAGAAGATATCTTTTTTGAGTAGGGCACATGCGTAACAAAGGTTTTATTTCTATATCATCATCAACGCCATCTATATTTGTATAAGTATGGTGTATGATATTATGTTTGTTATTCCACATTAACATACTGGCACCTAATCCATTTACTGAATATGCCGCAATTTTATTCCATAATTTACTATTGCTAAAACTACCATGTCCACCGTCGTGCATAACATTAAAACCTATTGCTGCGGTGAGACCTCCCATGATAACACATTCAACAACTGCTAACCAAGTTGTAGGCATAAAAAATACCAAATGCACATAGGCGGCAATGTATAATGTCCATAATAAAATCGCTTTAAAATACAAGGAGAAATTCCCCGTTTGCTCAATTTTATTTTCTGTAAAATATGCTTGAACCCTTTTCTTTAATTCCTGATGAAAATTAGAAGAATTAGCATTTTTAAATTTGGGTGTTGTTTGCATTTTTATATTTTTTATTATGTATTTTCTATTATTAATGAATCGATTGATTTTAAGCCTATGTTTTTTGAGGAAGTATACCCTTCACCATATTCTACGCCTATTTTTTTTCCCATTATTTTATTGACACTGATTAATTGCTCCATAAATACAGGAGAAGAAATATAGGTAGAAGGGCCTCCTGCGTTTGAGCCACTGTAAAATTGTGTTTTGTATGCTTGTATAGCCGCTAGTTTTTTATCAAACACTGCAGTGATATCAAAAATGATAGTGGGCTCAATATACCTGTCTTGTATGTAATGAAAAATATATTTTGGTCTCCATGCAACTTGTTGAATGCCATCAAAGCTTGTTTCAATCTTTATTAATCCGGATAAGAAAGCGGCATCTGAAACTAATTGACCACCTTTCCCATGATCAGGATGGCGATCAGATAAGGCATTACATAAAATAATTTCAGGTTTATATTTTCGAATAGCTTGAATTACTTTTAGTTGATTTTCTTTTGAGTTAGTAAAAAACCCATCAGGCATTTGTAAATTTTCTCTACAATCCATGCCTATAATATCAGCGGCATTTTTAGATTCATCATAGCGTTCTTTAACACTTCCTCTAGATCCTAATTCACCTTCAGTTAAATCAATAACGCCAATCTTTTTGCCTTTCATTTTTTCTATTAGAAGTAGGCCCGAACAACTAAGTTCAACGTCATCAGGGTGAGCTCCAAATGCAAGGATATCTAATTTCATTAATATTAAATAAATAGTCACATGCAATTTAGCTCATTATGACATAAAAAAGTGAATTGTGGAAGATATGTGAAGTATTTAATGCAGTATTATAATGCTAGGGACTTCGCAATTTCAGGATAGCCATATAAACGTTGTACTTCCTGAACAATTCTCTCTATTACTAAGTCTTCTTCTTTTGGATCATAAGGTTGTTTAAGATTAGTTGTAAAAAAGAACGCAACAGTTTGACATACCCTTGCGGTTAATCCACCTTGATACTCTTTAATAATGTCATAGCAATTATTGCCAGTTTCTCTATTTATTAATTTCATCAATATTTTGCCCTGGTAAATAGATAAGTTTGTTAAAGGAGTAGTGAACTCTTTTTTCAATTCTTTTTCTCTTGAATTGATGTATTTTTTTCTAGTATTTTGTTCAGAAATGTTTTCTAATTTTTGATTAATATCATTTAGAATGAGACCTGCTTTTCTTGCATAAGGATAAGTAACATAAACTGCATTTCTTAATCTATTGTATTTTTCTATTTGTTTTTTTTGTGCGACTGTTAATTGAGCATAAACATAAACGTTTGATAATACAGAAAGTGGAATAGTGTCCCCATTGTATATTATCGCCTGCAATTTTAACGTGTCATTTGAATAACCTTGTGCAATAGATTGGTTAGAATAGAAAATAAATG
>CANICR010000177.1 GCA_947466405.1 Chitinophagaceae bacterium
GGAAGAAGCATGGGCATTTTTCAGCGATCCAAAAAACCTTCAAAAAATAACCCCCAAAAGCCTGGGATTCGAAATTGTTTCAAAGCATCATGGTCACAAAATGTATGCGGGTCAAATAATTGAGTACACCGTAAAGCCTATCCTTGGAATACCTTTATATTGGATGACTGAAATAACGCACGTAGAAGAAAATAAATATTTCGTTGATGAGCAACGATTTGGTCCGTATACAATGTGGCACCACCAACATCATTTTAAAGCTGTTTCAAATGGCGTTGAAATGACTGACATAGTGCATTATAAACTGCCTTTAGGCATATTGGGTGATTTCGCGCATCGCTTATTTGTAAAAAAACAACTAAAATCAATCTTTGATTATAGATTCAAAGTGGCAGAAGACATCTGGGGGAATTAAGATTTAAAAGCCAATAATATCTTTAAAATATTTTCACTACTGAAATAGTATACGGTGATACATTTGTAAATTTGCATATCATCAGGCAAGCCATTGCTACAAATGAATATTTTCTAATTTTGGCGTGTATTGTATATTTAACAACAACAGACATTATTTATGGCAAATGAAACAATAATATCGTGCCCGAAATGCGGACACGACATCGATGTAAACAATATCATTTCTCAGCAATTGGATGTGGAGTATAAAAAAAAGTATCAAACACAATTGGAAGAAGTTAGGGTTAAGTATAAGCAAGAAGTTGAAAAGCTTGATCTGCAAAAAAAAGAAATTGAGCAAGAGAAAGCGAAACAGTCGATACTAGTTGCGGAAAAAGTAAATGCTCAGATAAAATCTGAAAGAGAAAAGATAGAGCAAGAAGTGAAATTAAAGATTAATGAAGAGCAATCTGAAAGGATTGAACAGATTGAGAAAGAGTTAAATGAAAAATCACTACAAGTAAAAGAGCTTAATAAAACAAAAGCAGAACTTGAAAAAACAAAACGAGAAAAAGACGAATTAAAAGATACAATAGAGGCGGAGGCGCAAAAAATGATTACCGAGCAGCTTGCACAAGAAAAAGATAAAATTAGAAAAACAGAACAAGATAAAAATGAATTAATATTAAAAGAGTTGCAGAAACAACTAGATGATCAGAAAAAATTAACAGAAGAAATGAAGCGAAAGCAGGAGCAAGGCTCCATGCAATTGCAAGGCGAGGTGCAGGAATTAGCCATAGAAGAATGGCTGACAAGTAATTTTCCGTTAGACACAATAACCGAAATAAAAAAAGGTGACAGGGGTGCAGACTGTATTCAGGTGGTACATACACGCTCGCGACAAAATTGCGGTTCAATTTATTATGAAAGCAAAAGAACAAAAGAATTTAATGCGAACTGGGTAGAAAAATTTAAAGATGATATCCGAGATAAAGGAGCAAATATCGGCGTATTGGTAACAGACGCTTTTCCTAAAGGAATGGAAAGAATGGATTTAATGGATGGAGTTTGGGTTTGTTCGTTTGAAGAGTTTAAAGGATTGTGTACTGTTTTGAGAGAAAGTATAATACATCTAAATTCTTTTCTTTCATCACAGGAAAACAAAGGAGATAAAATGATTATGCTCTATGATTTTTTAACGAGCAATGAATTTAGATTACAAGTAGAAGGAATTGTAGAAGGGTTTACACAAATGCAGGCCGATTTAATATCAGAAAAAAGATCAATCATAGGCCATTGGAAAAAAAGAGAAAAACAGATACAGAAAGTTTTGTTGAATACCAATCATATGTATCATTCAATAAAAGGCATTGCTGGAAATGCCATACAGTCAATAAAAAATCTTGAAATTGAAGACGCTGCTTCAGATGATTTTGACGAAGATGAAGGTTAAGTATTGAGTTCTATTCTGCCATACATACGATAATTTTTGAAAGCCATTTCATATTTCGGCTTCCCCCTCTGAAGTCTTTTGTGGTGAGCATCAATATGCTATTCTCTAAATCATTTATTTTTTTACCTTCTATTTCGGTAACTAGGTATAGATTTTTTCCAATCTCCGTATTGTAAATTTCATTATAAGAAAAAACAATCTTGTATCCATCAGAGGCTACAAAAAGAAAATAATACTGATTGAGCATTCTAGATTTTTTGTAATCAAAAGAAACGCTATCGAGTATGTTTTTTAATAACACCGCTTTAATTTCTTTAATCCTGTTTTCTGTTTTAGGAGAACAACTCACATTAACATCATTTAACTGAATAGAAGGATAGTTCTGAATATCCGAAAGGGTAACAATTTTTTCATTTTTTACTTTTCCGGTAATAATAAATTGGTTGGTAGTATTATTTTGTTTGTCTTGCGCGCTTAAGTTATTTGCAAAGAGTATTATTGAAAGAAGTAGAATATTTTTCATTTTTATCATCATGTTTTAATTTTTTGATAAAACAAGCTATCGATTTTATTTTCTTTAATAATTAAATTGCATTAAAACAGTGTCCCAGGGATTAGCTGTTATTTGATAAGTATTATCCTGTTCATTATTTTTATTAAAACGAACACTATTAGGATAAGCTGATCGCCCTGCCAACTTTAAGTATACCATTGTGTCTTTATAAAAATGATTTAGTGCCAGCCCATCATCAATGGCACTTAATGAAAGAAAATATGGGGTATCAATTGGCGGTACGTTTTTAATAATAACTTTTGCATAGGCGCTTCTGTTACAGGGTTGGTTCATAATATGATTTCCTATTGTTACCACCCTTTGTTGATTTTGTCCAATAGTATAATTTGAATTTACATAATAAGGATTACGCGGGTCTACGTACAACTGAAAATCGTATTCTCCGTTTGCTACGATTGATAAATCGTAATATCCATTTACATCAGAACTGTCTGCGATTGCTGTATTGGTGACAATGGGAGCATATCCACCAATTAGATTGGGGCGTAATTCAACTACTTGTAAATAAACGAATGCGTTAGGAATAGGCTCGCCAGTAACTATATCAGTAATTCTCCCAGAAATATTAATCAATCCAAACAAAGGATCGTGCTTTTTATTGCACCCAAGAAGAAGTAAACTATAAAAAAATATTTTTTTCAAAAAGTGTCTTTTTGTTAAAGATATAAAAAGGACAACATTACTTTAACAATTCATTGTGTCAATCTATACATTACTTTTATTAAATTCAATTTAAGAACCAAAAAATCAAAAAAATACACTTTGATTACAACTCTATAACATCTCCTTTATTTTTTAGTGCTTTTTGTCATTCCTTTCTTTAATCTTATTGTTCACCCTTTAAATCAATAGTCATGCATACATTATTATTTGTACTTTATCTAGGGTTATTTAGTGGTAATCCAGTAGTTAATGCAAAGTATGTTAA
>CANICR010000178.1 GCA_947466405.1 Chitinophagaceae bacterium
AGGCAGATTGTTTTGATTTGGAAAAGAATCAATGATAATGGCTCTATTTTAGAATATAATCAATTTGTTCAGAGGTTTCCTAAATCAGTATTTATAATAAAAGCGAAAGAAAAAATAGAAAAATTAACATGGGAATCTGTTATTAAAGAAAATTCAACAGAGTTGCTGGAAGACTTTATTGCTAAATTCCCTGATTCAAAAAGAAATGATGAAGCTAGGATAATAATTCAGCGTATAAAAAGCACTGCACTGCCTTATTTAACTACTGAAAAAAAGTATAAATTATATAATATTAATAACCAAAGCTTTGTAAGTGATGATTCATACGATGTGATGTATATGCAACAAAATGGGTTAATTATCGTTTCTAACAGGAAAAAATACGGAGTGATTGATTGTGCTGGAAAAACTATTATTCCTGCTACTTATGATTGTGTTAGCAGCGCCAATAATTCTTTTATAATAAAATTGGGTGAAAAATACGGTGTTGTTGATTTAGATGGAAATAAAATACTGCCTATTGCCTTTGATAATATTTTCTTTAATACAGACTCCCTTTTTGAGGTTATGACTGGAACATACTCTGATGCTGACAATACGGGACTTTATGATTTATCAGGGGAAAAAGTATTCGATTTCAGCTTTGAATCTATGTATAAATCAAATGATAGTCTATATATATTAAAGAAGTCAAATGGATATTTTATATCAAACAAGCAAGGCGCAATCTCAAAAAAATTCAACGGTTTAAGTTATTTGAAGGATGATTTGTTTGTTTTTCAAACTGATAAAAAATATGGAGTTGTTAAAAGTAACGGAAAAATTATTGTACAGGCTATTTATAATAATATCAGCAAGCTTGATAACAATTATTTGTTAGTTACAAGTGCTGCTGAAAGAGAAGGAATAATTGATTATAATGGAAAAATTGTTTTGCCGGCAAATTATCTTAGTATTGTTTCGGTCTCCTCTGAATTATACGTATTGGATTTAAGGAAAAAATATGAAGATCCAAATTCAAATCATAAACTTTACAATATAAGTAAAAATGAAATTTACAATAATTTTAATTTCGATGACCTTAGCAGTATTAGTGAGGGAATGTTGCTTTATAGTAAAAATGGAAAAATAGGGTATATTGATTCATTGGTTAATATTAAGGTGCAACCATTATTTTCTGCTGATATACTAAACGAAATTATTGAACCTGGTTATGAGGGCGATGGTGGTAATGATGAATGTTATGGAGCTAATGATTATTCAAATGACTTGGAATCGGAATATTTTAGTCGATATGATTTGCTTGGGAATTTTTCTTTTGGACTTGCAACGGTTAAGATTACTGATCAATATGGTTATATCAATACTTCTGGTGATATTGCTATACCAATCATATATGATATGGCTTATCGTTTTCATGATAATGTTTCAATTGTAGCATTTAAAACTAACAATGATGAATATAAATTTAATATCATCAATCGTTTAGGTGCTAATTTGGTCGAAAATATAGACCCACTTAATTATTATAACAAACAACATTTTTTATTGTATAAAAAATCAGGGTACTATTTTAAAATAAACACCATTAATTATGAAATTGAAGATTTGAAAATCTCTGATGTTTATGAAAATATTTTTTTGAGTAAAAACGGCTACCACTCTTTTTATAAAGGATGTGAAATACACATAACGAAAAGTGGATGGGCGCTGATGGATAAAAATATCGACTTTACCGAGTATGAACTCAACGAATCTGTTCAAAAAGGTATAGCATTATTTTATTCAGAAAAATATAGCGATTGTTATGATATTTTTAAAAGTGTAATTCAACAAAATCAAAACCATTATGATGCTAATTTATGGTTAGGGAAAACTTATATCAAGCAAAAAGAATATTATTATGCTAAAGATCAATTTAATAGGTGCCTGAAAATAAATCCTAATAATATAGAACCGCTTAATGAAAGAAAGGCTATGAATTATGAGCAAGGGAATTGGAGAGATTATATTGAGGATATGGATCAATCAAGAAACAGAAGCGATTATTCTTTTTCTGCAAATGATTATTTTTCTTGTGGTTATGCATACGCTAAAATAAATAATAACTCAGAGGCGCTAAAAAATTACAACTGGGCGCTTTCTTTAGATTCCAAAATGGCTATGGCTTATAATAATAGAGGTGTAATTTATTTTAATAACGGAAATAAAATTCAAGCTTTGTCCGACTACAGTATGGCTATTAAATACCTTTCTTCTTCTGATAATGAATCAATAGGTTTGTATTATTCTAACAGAGGAAATGTATTGTATAATTTAAGCAGAAAAACTGAGGCTTGCGCTGATTTTTCAAAAGGAGCTGCTAAAGGCAATCAAAATTGTATGAACATGTTGAGGTATTGTAAATAACGGTTAAACTATTTTATAAAATGCTTTTTTGGAAACATTAAGAAGTATCTAGGCTAAAACAAATAGTATCAAATGTTATTTCCTAAAACTTTATAAATAGGGTTTATCCTAAAACTAAAAGCTTCTGATTTATAAAAGTTGCTGTTTGTAATATCTTTTACTAATAATCCATTCAATAAAAATTAAATTCAACCCCCATCCTAACCAAGCTACAATCCTATACACATCCATAGGAGGTATTGTAAATAAATTCATGATAATAAATTTCCATGCTCTTAAAGTTACAGCGGAAAGGGTTAATGCGTAGCTTCTCATCATATAAATTTCATGAGCCTTAAAATCTCTCTTAATAGCTTTATACAAAGCAACTGCTGTAAAATAAATCCATAAAATTGAAAGAACTACAAAAGCAATCCTAGACGACATACCGCCATTGGCATAAAACCCCATTATTAGTCCAGTTGGACCTGTGACAAAGATAATATTGACGATATATACATATCCAAAAAACCGGTGCAGCTTCTTTTTTCTTTTAAAAATAGTATTAGGAAACTGAGTGAACCCGGCGAACAGAACAATAATACTTGTATAAACATGGATAAAAAAAGCTATGCGCCAATGAGTTATGTTGATATAATCTTGTTTAATGCGTAAAAATCCTACATCCAAGTGATATGGAATATATTGCAATGTTATTCGAACCATGAGAACCATAAAAAAGAACAGCAATAACAGTAGAATGGAGCTGTATTTTTTTTGAAAAACCTTCATTTAGTATTACTTTTAATAAAAAGACAAAATGAAGATAATAAAACCACTCATAGTTTTTATATTATTTCTTTGCGGATGTAATACGAACTCTAATAAGCCAGAACAGAATAATAACAATTCTGTTATCACAAATAA
>CANICR010000179.1 GCA_947466405.1 Chitinophagaceae bacterium
CCCCTAGGAGACTCCTGATTGTTTTGTAAATTCTGAACATCCTCTTCTTCAGGTGAGATCACATTCGTAGTTGTAGAAATCACTGCTATAGCGTAATATTTGGATTGTGCAAATGATAATAATGAAAGAAAGAAAAACAAGCTTACAAATAAAAATTTCATTTTATTAAATATTTATGAGGATAAATTTATTAGACTAAAGAATAATAAACGAAATTAGGATTGTATCAATTATAAAATGAATTTCTTTTACTAACGAAGCTCAAAATATTTCATTTTTTTGTTAAAAACCTGTGCATAAGTACCTTTTATAAGAAGGTAAAAAATAGATAATTACTGATTAAATAGAGTAAATTTATAATTCTCTAACACATATGTCAAATTACAAAAATCAATATATTATAAAAGAGGACATATCTAACTAATTTATCCTACAAAATGAATGATTTTACGTAGGTTTGCCAACTAAAAAAAACAGAAAAGTGCGTTTAAAGAGTCTAGAAATTAAAGGATTTAAAAGTTTTGCCGATAAAACTGTATTAAATTTTGACGAAGGAATTACTGGCGTTATCGGACCTAATGGTTGTGGTAAGAGTAACATTATTGATAGTATTCGCTGGGTTATTGGCGAACATAAAATAAGCAATTTAAGAAGTGAAAATCTTGAAAGCCTTGTATTCAATGGAAGCAAAACCAGAAGTGCCAGTGGATTAGCTGAGGTTAGTCTCACTTTTGAAAATACAAAAAATCTACTGCCCACTGAATTTAATACCGTTACGATTACGCGTAAATATTACAAGAGTGGAGAAAGTGAATATCGCCTAAATGATGTCAGTTGCCGACTTAAAGACATTCATAATTTATTTATGGATACGGGTGTTAGTACTGATAGCTATGCCATTATTGAATTAGGGATGGTAGATGATATCATAAAAGACAAAGAAAATAGCCGCAGAAAAATGCTGGAACAAGCCGCGGGTATTACCATTTACAAGACAAGAAAAAAAGAAGCCAAATTAAAGCTAGATGCCACTGAACAAGATTTAGCTCGAATTGAAGATTTGCTTTTTGAAATAAATAATCAACTTAAAAGTTTAGAAAGTCAGGCTAAAAAAGCTGAAAAGTATTTTGAAATAAAAAAAGAATACAAAGAAATAACTATTGAATTAGCGAAAGCTGCCTTAGAAGGATTTAATATTACCTATAAAGACCTCAATCATCAACAACAAGAAGAAGTTGATAAAAGAATTGAACTTGAAACATCAATAGCTAAAGAAGAAGCTAATCTTGAAAAAGAAAAACTAAGTTTCGTTGAAAAAGAAAAAACTTTACAACAAATGCAGCAGGCATTCAATGAAATGCTTGACAGAGTAAGAAGTAAAGAAAACGAAAAAAGTTTAACTGCTCAAAGATTGCAACATCTAAAAGAAAGGCGTATTAGCTTAGATGATTTTTTAACAAAAGCTTCTGGACAAATGAGTGGCTTACAAGAAAGCATCACTTTTACTGGAAAGCAAATCGAAGAAGAACAAATTAAACTAGAACAACTAGATAAAAAATTAGAAGACTTAAAATCTACTGTAGAAAATAGTCGATCCATATTTGACAGCCATCGTAATGCCATCGACGAGGTTCGTAAAGAAAATCAATCTGTACAAAGAAATCAATTTGATGCAGAAAAGAAAGTGGCAGTAGCAGATACTTCTATTCAAAATATACAAAGATCAATCTCTCAATTAGAAGAGGAGAAGCTGCATCGCACCAATCAAATAAAACAATTTGAAGAAGAAAAAACCTCAAAAGAAAACGAACTGAATCAACACAAAATCAGTTTGGAGCAACTTCAAAATGAACATGAATTTACTAAAGAACAGATTTTTCAAACCCAAAGTTTATTAGAAGGACTTAGAAATAATTTAGCGGAAGAAAATAGAAAATTAGACGCTAAGAAAAATGAACATGATTTATTAAAGAGTCTTGTTGATTCATTAGAAGGCTATCCAGAAAGTGTTAAATTTCTTCATAAAAATAAAGACTGGAATCACAATGCTCCATTGCTGTCTGATATCATCTATGTAAAAGAAGAATATAGGGCTGCTGTTGAAAACGTGCTTGATCCTTATTTGAATTACTATGTTGTAAATAACTTACAAGAAGGATTACAAGCCATCCATTTATTAGATGATAATAAAAAAGGGAAAGCCAACTTTTTCCTGTTGGATAAGTTTTCAAATATTGAACTTGGAAAACAACCAACTAATACAATCAAGGCATTGGATGTTATAGAAATTGATTCCCAGTATATCTCATTAGCACAATACCTTCTTGGTAATGTATTCATTGCTGAGAATGATGATGCACTTAATGATACGCATGATGCGATCGTTCTGGAAAAATCAGGAAAATACCTGAAAGGAAAATATTCGCTAACCGGTGGCAGTGTTGGCCTATTTGAAGGCAAGAAAATTGGACGTGCAAAAAATCTTGAAAAGCTAATTAAAGAAATAGGCATTCAAAGTAAAATTGTAGAGGCATTAAAAACCGATATTCAACAAAGACATAACGAAGTCATCGCATTTAATACACAACTGAAAGAGAATGCTATAAAGCAAACTCAACAAGAAATTAACGATCTAACAAATCTGGTTTTTTCTCTTCAAAATAAAATAGAAAACCTTCATCATCAGGAAAGCATTGCGGAGAATAGACTTACAGAATTTAAGAATAATTTATCCGCCAATAATAACGCTATTGCAGATACTAGAAAAGAATTAGAAAGTTTTAATGAACAACTAGTAAATCTTCAAAATAAATTGCAATTGGTTGAGCAAGATTATTCTTCTGCTGAGCAGCAATATAATTTAGCAAATTCTCATTATAATGAAGGGAACATTCAAACTACAAAGCAGCAAAGTAAAATTGCCTCTATTAATCAGGAATTAGAATTTAAAACAAATCAATTAAACGATCTGAATATTCAAGTTGAAAATAGTACTTCTCAACTTGGTGAAGCCTCTAATAATATAGATGAAGCTGCCAATAGTTTAAAAGATATAGAAAACGACTTATTGGTTTTATTAAAAAATAAAGAAGCTGACGAGAAAAAATTAAATGAATTAGATCAAGAATACTACAACATAAGGAATATCTTAAGTGAAAAAGAAAGTGAATTGCGATTGAAACAAAAATCAAAAGAAGGAATTGATCATCTCTTAAATGAAATTAAGGACAGATTAACCGAATTGAAATTGCAATTGGCTGGAATGA
>CANICR010000180.1 GCA_947466405.1 Chitinophagaceae bacterium
CAAAAATTAAGTGTTCATATACTTCATCACTAATTATAAATATGTTGGTACCGTTCACAATATTTCTGAGCGAAGCAATGTCATGCTCATCCAGCACACTTCCGCTTGGATTATGAGGCGAATTAATAATAATTGCTTTGGTTTTCGAATTCACTCTTTCCGCTACTTGCTCCCAATTAATACGATAATCTGGAAATTGCAACGGAATGGTAATGGCTATAGCTCCATTTATTTCTATATTCGGAATATACGAATCATATGCTGGCTCAAACACTATGACTTCATCGCCTGGCTTTAAGATTGTTGTAAAGGCAGTATAGATTGCGTAAGTTCCACCAGGCGTAACCGTTATCTCTGTTTCTGGATCTACTTTTGATTGATAATCGTCATTCATTTTTTCCGACAATTGTTCTCTCAGTGAAGGAAGTCCCGACATGTGAACATATTGATTATTTCCTTTTCTCATTGCCTCATTAACGAGTGCCACTAAATTTACATTCATCTCGAAATCTGGAAAACCTTGCCCAAGATTTACTGCATCATGTTTTACAGACAAGGCACTCATTACAGTAAAGATTGTTGTGCCTACGTTAGGCAATTTGCTATGAATAATTGGAGTCAATAGTTTTGAAGAATTGATTGTTATATATACTTATCGCCTTTATTTCTTTTCACTTCTGCTACATACTCTTTAATTTCCTGTTCTTTATCTTTTTTACAAATAAGCAACACGTCTTTTGTATCTACAACAATATACTCTTCAAGTCCCTGAATCAGGACTAGTTTATTATTGTCTGCATGAATTATATTTTTTGTTGCATCAATTATCATCACATTGTTTCCGGCAACGGCATTATCTAGATAATCTTTTTCTAAAGTTTCATAGGCACTTGCCCAGGTACCCAAATCACTCCAACCAAACCTGGAAGGAATTACATAAACATTATGCGCTTTTTCCATGATACCATAATCTATTGAAATATTTACACACTGAGGGTATATTTTTTCAATTGCTGCTGATTCGTTAATCGTATTAAAGGAATCTTTCTCTGCGTCAAAAACTTCATGCACTTCTGGCAAAAACGTTTCAAAGGCTTTTATAATATTTTTAATTTGCCAAACAAAAATGCCAGCATTCCACAAAAAATCACCGCTTTTGACAAAGGTTCTAGCCAACTCTTTGTCTGGTTTTTCGGTAAACGTTTTTACTTTATACACATTGGGACCTACATTCATTGGCTCGTATTGAATATAGCCATAACCAGTATTGGGATTAGTGGGCAGTACACCTAAAGTAACTAACGCTTTAATATTACTAGTAAACTTAAAAGCTTCTAAACAAATATTTTCAAAAGCAATTTCATCTAAAATTATATGATCTGCAGGTGCACAAATTAAATTTGCTTCCGGATTTAATTGTGCTAATTTATAGGAGATGTAGGCAATGCAGGGGGCTGTGTTTTTTCTAGAAGGCTCACACAAAATGTTTTCAGGATTAATATCAACAAGTTGATCTTGTACAATTTGCTGATACCCTTGAGAAGTGACTACATAAATATTTTCTTTGGGTACAAATTTTGAAAATCGATCAAAGGTTGACTGAATTAAAGTTTTGCCCGTATTTAAAATATCCAAAAACTGTTTAGGATAATTTGTTCTGCTCATTGGCCAAAATCTGCTTCCAATTCCGCCGGCCATAATCGCTACATAATTATTCTTATTCATAAAACTTTGTTGGTTAAATAATTCCTTCTCTAATAATATCCTGAATATGTATGATGCCTACAAATTTATTATTCTCAGTAACCAATAATTGATTGATATTGTTCATGCGCATGATATCGAAAGCTTCTGCTGCCAATGAATCTGAGGATATTGATTTAGGAGAAGCTGTCATTATATCTTTTGATGTTAATGATGAAATATTAGTATTTTTTTCAAGCATTCTTCTTAAATCACCATCGGTTATAATACCAAGGATCGAATTTAAATTATCTACAACGGCTACAGCACCCTGTCTATTTTTAGTAATCTCCAATATCACTTCTTTAAGAGAAGCATTTTCAAAAACCGAAGGTTTGATATGGTGTATTAATAAATCAGCAATACGTAAGTACAATTTTTTTCCTAAAGACCCGCCAGGATGAAATTTGGCAAAGTCCTCATTATTAAATCCTTTTATTTCCATCAAACAAACAGCTAATGCATCTCCCATTACCATTTGTGCAGTAGTACTTGTAGTTGGTGCTAAATTATTTGGACAAGCTTCTTGCTGAACCGTAGTATTGATATAAATATTGCAATTTTTAAATAAATAAGAATTTGTATTGCCTCCCATTCCCACAATTGTATTTCCAAATCCTTTTATTAAGGGAAGCAGGACTTTAATTTCGGGACTATCTCCGCTTTTGCTAATAACCATCACAATATCTTCTTTTTGCATCATACCTAAATCTCCATGAATGGCATCAGCAGCGTGCATAAATAAAGAAGGGGTGCCGGTACTATTTAGTGTAGCCACAATCTTCTGCGCAATAATGGCACTTTTTCCAATACCGGTAACAACTAAACGACCTTTATTGTAGGCGATTTGCTCAACTGCTTTTGCAAAAGAATCATCAATAAAATGCTGCAAATCACTAATAGAAGTTGATTGCAGATTTATTGTTCGAATGGCGATATGTTTGATCGTTTCTTTGTTCATTTTATTAACCCGCAAACCTACTTGAAATATTGCAAATATGCAAAGAATATTGTATTTGGATTAGATAAATAACATATAACATTTAAATAAAGTGATAAACATCATGGTTTTAGGTGATAAAGTTCTAGCATCAATAAAAATATAATATTACCTTTCGCGTTATAGAAACAACCTAAACAGTAATCAACATTAAAATTATTATCCAAAATGAATAAAATGCTTCAATATAATAATGATATTGAGATGTGGAAAAGAGTACTTTTTTATATTCAGGAAGAGACTATTATTATGAAAATCCGGTTAACGGATATAGTTTTATTAATTAATAAAGATTTATTACCTGTAATTGAAGATTTTCAAAACTCTTTTCTTGTCAAAGAAGAGACTATCAATTTGTTTAAAAATGAATTATGTAAACATAAAACAATAATCTCTTCAAATGAAGACGAAACTAACATGAGTGAAGGTGTTATAAATTCACACATAAATATTCGCAATGAGATTAAAAAAATTGAAACTAATTTTAATAAATTAAAGTTTGATTTCTA
>CANICR010000181.1 GCA_947466405.1 Chitinophagaceae bacterium
CAGCTAAATTAATTCCAGATATTATTCATGCACATGATAATCATGCTGGGCTTGTACCCTTTATTATACAACATTGTTTTCAATATCAGCAACTTGCAGGTATTAAAACAGTATTTACCATTCATAATGCCGAGTATCAAGGATGGATGGATTGGAGTAAAACTAATTTCTTCCCTTCATACGACACATGGAAATCAGGCTTATTAGAATGGGATCATCAAATAAATTCTTTAGCCTGTGCAACAAAATGTTCACAAAAAGTAACCACGGTAAGTAAAAGCTATCTCTTAGAGCTAATGAATTCTTCCAATGGGTTAGCTAATTTATTTAAACAAGAACAAATAAAATGTACTGGGATTATTAATGGAATTGATTATGCAGTGTGGAATCCAATGGCGGATGATTTTATTCAATTTAAGTACAATGAAGAAAATCAGGAAGAAGGTAAAAGAAAAAATAAAGAATGGGTGTGTAAGAAATTTGGATTTGATTCAACAATTCCGTTGTTTATTTTTATAGGTAGACTTGTAAAGGAAAAAGCAGCAGACTTATTATCTGAAGCTATTTCAACTGCATTTGAAAGATTAAACTATAAGTTTAATGTATTAGTATTAGGTAGTGGAGATGAATCTATTGAAACATCCATTTCAAATATTCATGAAAAATGTTTCGGTTACTTTCATTCGCAAATTGAATTTAATGAACAATTGAGTCATGAAATGTATGCAGGAGCAGATTTTCTTTTAATGCCGAGCAGGGTAGAACCTTGCGGATTAAATCAACTATATGCAATGAGGTATGGAACTATTCCCATTGTAAGAAGAACTGGTGGATTAAAAGATACCGTGGTTGATATGGGAGATCATGAGGGATTTGGTATTTGTTTTAATGAGGCCAGTATTGATGATATTGTACATGCCATGGAAAGAGCAATAGGTTTGTATGAAAATACGCATATGGTAAATATGTTGAGAAAAAAAATGATGACAATCAATAATAGTTGGGAGAAAAGTTCACAGGAATATATCGACCTTTACAATTCTATAAATTAACTAAGAGGTTACCCATGATAAGTAAAAAGGTTATTTCTGTGATTCTAGGAGGGGGCGCAGGTACAAGGCTATATCCGTTGACAGCTGCAAGAAGTAAGCCAGCGGTTCCAATTGCTGGAAAATATAGATTAGTCGATATTCCTATTTCTAATTGCATCAATAGCAATATAAATAGAATGTTTGTGCTTACTCAATATAATTCAGCATCTTTAAATAAGCACATTAAAAACACCTATCAGTTTAGTGGATTTTCTAATGGATTTGTAGATATTTTAGCCGCGGAACAAACGCCGGATAGTCCGGGTTGGTTTCAAGGTACAGCTGATGCAGTTAGACAATCATTGAAGCATATACAAAAAGAAGATTTTGAATATGTTCTTATATTAAGTGGTGATCAATTATATCAGATGGATTTTGCATTTATGTTAAAAAATCATCAGGATACAGGAGCCGATATTACAATTGCAACCATTCCTGTTGGAGAAAAAGACGCTACAGAATTTGGAATATTGAAATCAAATCATGAAAATAAAATAACTTCTTTTATTGAAAAACCGGCTATTGAAAAGTTGCCAGATTGGGTTAGTCATACGGGAGAAGAAATGACCCAACAAGGAAGGAATTATTTGGCTTCTATGGGTATTTATATTTTCAACAAAAAAGTACTATTTAATTTATTAGAAACAGAAAATAAGGATTCCACTGATTTCGGGAAAGAAATTATTCCTGATTCGATTAATCATTATAAAGTGTTCAGTTATCAATATGAGGGGTATTGGACGGATATTGGAAATATTCATTCTTTTTTTGAAGCTAATCTTTCACTGACTTTGGATCTTCCCCATTTTAATTTATTTGATAATAATAAAATGGTTTATACCAGGGCAAGAATGTTGCCGCCTGCAAAAATAAGCGGCACTACTATTCACCAAACCATTGTTGCAGAGGGTACTATCATTCATGCTGCTAAAATTTCTAATTCTGTAATAGGCATCAGGAGCAGAATTGGTAAAGGAAGCATTATTATCAGCAGCTATATTATTGGGAATGATTTTTATGAAACTATAGAAGAAATAAATAACAATGATCGTAGAATTCCTAAATTAGGTATTGGGGATAATTGTGAGCTTGTAAATGTTATTGTTGATAAGGATTGCAGAATAGGCAATAACGTTATCATTAAAGGGGGAAGTCATCTTGAAAATGCTGATCACCCTTTATTTTCAATAAAGGAAGGCATCATCGTAATAAAAAAAGGGGCTATAATAAATGATGGATTTCAAATGAATGCTTAATAAATTGCTGATTTTTTAAATTCTAAATTATCGGCTATCATAAAACCAATATCTTAATAAAAATTCTATATAAAAATGGCAAGAATAATGGCAATTGATTATGGAGGCAAACGAACTGGAATCGCGGTAACGGATCCGCTTCAAATAATTGCTACTGGATTAATAACCATCCCATCGGAGAACTTGATTGCTTTTTTAAAAAAATATTCTGCTGAGGAAATGCTTGACTTAATTATTGTAGGGTTGCCTAAAAACTGGGATGAATCTGATACGCATGGAACACCACTTGCCCGTAAAGCTATAGAAAAAATAAAAAAAGAATTTCCATTAATTCCTGTAAAAGAAGTGGACGAAAGATATACGTCTAAAATGGCGAAAAATGCAATGCTCGAAATGGGTATGAAAAAAAAAGACAGGAGGGATAAAAAAAATGTAGATGTAATCGCGGCGACTATTCTTTTGCAAGAGTACTTGCAAAGCATCGCATAGCCAATATTTTAGTCGTTTTTAATAAATGTGCTAATTAAGTGCCCCATTCATCACACAAGCTTTTTGAATCTTCGATTTATATCTGCTAACTTTGAAAAAAAATGGTATAAAATCAATCAAATCAATAAGTAATGAAACTTCCAATTGTAGCATACGGATCTCCAATACTCAGAAAAGTAGCTGTTGAAATAACAGCTGATTATGAAGGATTGCCTAAGCTAATTGAAGATATGTGGGAAACAATGTATGATAGCAATGGAGTTGGCTTAGCGGCTCCTCAAATAAATAAAAGTATCCGGATTTTCATCATGGATAGCGAACAGATATTTGAAAATCAAGAAGATGATGAAAAAGGATTGTATCCAGATGAACCAGG
>CANICR010000182.1 GCA_947466405.1 Chitinophagaceae bacterium
CGTTCCCTTATATGATGCAGCTGGCATTGGAAGTAATTTCGATATTCGTTTGCTTACTATTGACAATATTGAAAGAATTGAAATCTTAAAAGGTAGCCAATCAACACTATATGGATCCGATGCAATGGCAGGAGTCATCAATATCATTACGAAGAAAAATAATAAAAAAGGATTGAGTTCAAATGGTATGATAAGTTACGGTAGCTTTCAAACTGCACGTGCTAACGTATCTCTTTATCGGCATAAAGAAAAAATTGATTATGCAGTTAACTTTTCTATGCTAAATACTAAAGGAATTAATGAAACAATTGATACTATTCAAGGCGAGCACACAACGGATAAAGATGGATATAAACAAACCAATGCGTATTCGTCTCTTACATATAAACCCAATAAGAATATCCTCATTCAACCTTACTTACGTTTTTCTACCTTTAATCAACAATATGATCAGGGAGCCTTTGTTGACGAATTAGATCTAACCAATACAAATACCAATATACAAAGTGGTTTTAAAAACGAGTTTTTGTTTGGCAAATCCCGCTTAACTTTTTTATATAATTATAATAATAGCAAAAGAGAATACATTGACGATTCGGTAAAAAGCATGAATGGATATAGTAAATACAGCCAAGGAAACTATAATGGAAAAGAACATTTTGCAGATCTATATTTTGTGCAGCCTTTAAATGATCATATAAAAATGTCTGCTGGTATTGATTACAGAAGATCAAATACCAATCAATCCGAATTATCTATCGGAGAAGATTATAGCAGTAAACTAGGGAAAGATAGTGTTTTTCAAAACCAAACAGGCGTATACACCGCAATCATCGCCAATACAACTTCAGGGTTGAATGCAGAAATTGGAGGAAGATGGAATCATCATTCAGCCTATGGAAATAATGTAGTGTATAATTTTAATCCCTCCTTTTTCTTAGACAACAGGTATAAACTCTTTATAAATATTTCCTCAGGTTACAAAACACCTAGCTTGTTTCAACTATACTCTTCTTATGGAAATAAAAACCTTAAGCCCGAAGTATCGCAAACAAACGAAGCAGGATTTCAAGTTTTTTCTAAATCAAATAAAAATAACATTAGATTCACCTATTATGAAAGAAGTGTACAGGATGTGATTTATTTCTTTACCGATCCTATGACATATGAATCGAAGTACATCAACCAAGACAAACAAAAAGATTTTGGAATTGAAATAGAAACTAAACTAGTATTAGATAATAAATCAACCGCTAACTTTTTTTATTCTTATGTTGATGGAAGAGTAACTACGTTAAATAATGGCGCCGATACAAGTTATTTCAATTTAATACGCAGACCTAAAAATACTTTAGGTATTCACCTTAGCAGAAACTTTACAAAACGTTTATTCTGTAATGCCAGTATTTTATCTGTTGGGAAAAGAACGGATATTAGTTTTGATCAAAACTTTAATTCAATCGAAGTTGTTTTAAGCAAATACACTGTGTGTAATTTCTATACAGAATATACTTTTGATAAAAGTAAGATTAAGCTATTTGCAGATTTAAAAAATATTGCCAATGCAAAATATACAGAAATCTATGGGTTTAATACTCCTGGATTTAATATGGCTTTTGGAATAAGATATAGCTACTAATTAAAAAGATTTTTAGTATAAAGCAATTATCTTTGCGGAAATAATAAAGGCATGTTTGATTTTGGAAAAATAATTGGCAAAGATGTTCTCACCATCAGTTTTACATTGTTTGCGGTTATTGATATGCTTGGCTCTATACCTATTTTAATTACGCTTCGAGAAAAAATGGGTGGTCATATTAGAAGCATGCAAGCCACAGTAGCATCAGGAGCGCTGATGATTTTATTTCTTTTTTTAGGGAAAGAATTTTTAGATGTATTAGGTTTAGATGTACGATCTTTTGCAGTAGCAGGGAGCATTGTTATTTTCATTATCGGACTTGAAATGGTTTTAGGATTAGAGTTTTTTAAAGCCGATAGTAATCCTAAAAGTGGTAGTGTTGTTCCGATTGCCTTTCCATTGATTGCAGGATCCGGTACGCTTACCACTATCATGTCGCTAAAAGCAAACTTTAACGACACCAATCTTTTACTCGGCATATTAATCAATCTGATAGTTATTTTTACTGTTTTAAAATCATTGAAATGGTTTGGCCGAGTTTTAGGACCTAATGGATTAATTGTAGTAAGAAAATTCTTTGGCGTTATATTACTAGCAATAGCCGTAAAAATATTCGGAACAAATATTCAGAATTTTGGGAAATAATAAATATTGATTTCATGGCCTTGTAGTACAATGGATAGTATGCGAGTTTCCGAAGCTCTTGATCCAGGTTCGATTCCTGGCAGGGCCACCCAGCGAGAATTTTGGTCAATCTGTATAGGTTGGCCATTTTTGTTTACCGCTATTTGTAGGGAGTATTTTATTGCAATTCAACTATAATTTCATTTTTTCGATTAAATAATTCATAGGGTGCATTGTAGCCAAAAAAATAAAAACGATTAGAATACTTTATACCCTCAGCATCTAAAGCCGCTTTTAAATGCTGTTTATACTTTTCTATTTTAGTATCATTAGCCCAACCGCTAAACCTTATCGCAGCAACAGTTTTTGCAGGCTCTTCCTTGAATTCTATACCTGATTGATTAGGCTTAGGAAGCATGTCCTTATTAAATTTCTTAGGAACCATAAACATCATGGTCATGGAATCCTCTAATGACATCGAGACGGGGGAAGTCATAGATATTTTTTCATTCCTTTCATTGTTTCCAAAAATATATCCGGCTAAAATAGAGAACCCTTTACTAGAAGAATTTTTATATCCTTTTGTAGAGAGTTTAACTGAGGTAAATAAAGTAGTTTCATAATTTCTTATTTCAAATCGCTTATATTTTTTTTTGACGACATAAGGGTATTGTTCAATATTTCTTTGTGCATGTATAAAATAAAGCTGGATAAGCGTAAACAGTACTAGGATTAATACAAGTAAGATTATGACTATTTTCATTTGTAGTATTTTAGTATTTTATTTATAATGACAGTCAATGGTTTGCAGCTACAAGAAGTTGGCAATTTCGAAGCACAAAGTTTTATTTAACCACGGAACCGCCAATTTCTTTTAGGTGGCAGTTATTTTATTCTTTTAGTTTATTTGTTTTCGTTTGTCTTTCC
>CANICR010000183.1 GCA_947466405.1 Chitinophagaceae bacterium
AGGGATTTCTACATTTTCTGCATTTCTAGGTGGCATTAAAAATTGTTGCTTTAATTTTCTTCCTAATGCTAAATGTTCTTTCAAAGAGTCAATTCTATTTAAATAAAATTGAGTAAAGGCTGTTTCTAAATCGATATGATTTTCAATTTGGTTGGCTAATTCTTCAGCATCAAATAAAGCATTGGTTGTTCCAGCACTAGTAAATGGAAGGGCTACATGTGCTGCATCTCCAATAATAACCACATTATTGGAATGAAAAGATGAAAGAGGTTCAAAATCTTTAGTATTCCATAAATACGAACCTGAAAAATCAGTAGCATCTAAAATTGTATGAACCATTGGTGGAAACCCTTCTAATATTTCTTTTGTAAATAAATATAAATCATCTCTGGTTGCCGTTGTTTTATCAGCAAGCGTTACATCAAATTGATTGAACCATATTAATTCTGTATCAGAAAAGGGGATACATCCAAATGAAATTCCTTTTTCTGGGTGCTGATATTTTGTGAATACTCCTTTTAACTGACTTACTAATTCTCGGTCGTGTACAATGCCCAATATTTCCTGAACCTCTACTTTGCTAAAGATGGTTTCACCAAATAGCTGTTGCCTTACTGCCGAATTGCAACCATCGGCCCCTACAAACATATCTCCATATTCTATTTCTCCATTTTCAAATACCGCGGCTATAACTTTTGTATTATCATATAAAAAATGCGAAAACGATCTGTTGTACTTTATGGCTGATTTATCAACGTACATTAATAAGGTATTAACAAGGTCTTTCCTTTTAATACATTGCCAATGCTCCATTTTCGTATTATTCAATTCGGTTTCATCCGGTCTTTTTAAAATAAAAGTATCAATTTCACTTCCAGGTATTATACAATCTTCACCTAAAATATTTTTTAAAATAGTTAGCCCATCTTCATGCATCATAAAAGCATTTCCACCAAGGGGAATTTCATTAAATCGTTCATTAATGACAATCTGGTGTCCTTTGTTTTTCATTATAATACCAAATGCAATACCGGCTATTCCTCCTCCAATTATTACTATTTTCATAATTTTGACATTGAATGGTGAATGTTATCTAAAGCAGTTGTTAATATAGCTTCCGAAGTTGCAAAACTTATTCTAATAAAACCCTCGGCCCCTTTACCAAACCATTGCTGTAATCCTGGTACAACCGACACTTTAGCCTCTTGTAATAAGTAAGCATGCATTTCCTTACTTGATAATCCTGTTTTTTTAATATCAATAAAAACGACATAACAGCCTTGTGGAGCTTGACATGAAAATCCGTTTATGTTATTTATTTTTTCAACACACAAATCCCGCATTTTTTGAAGGTGAGTTAAAAATTGGTTAAGCCAATCATTACATTCGTTAAGGGCTGTTGATGCAGCAACCTGAGAAATAACATTGATACCATGTATCGTAGATTGATGATCAGCGTTTAATAACAATTGTGTATAAAGCTGATTGTTTTTTGTAAGAACAGCTCCAATTCTTAATCCGGCTAACCCATAAGACTTGCTAAAACCGGTGACGATTATTGTTCTGTTATTAATTTCTTCATTAATTGAGGCAATGCTCGTAAAAACATAGGGCTCAAAAATGATGTCACTCCATATTTCATCCGAAAGAATAATAAGATCAAATTTGTTGGCGATTTTTGCTAATTGTGTTAATTCGTTTTTGGTAAATACTTTTCCTGTTGGGTTTAAAGGATTACAAAGACAAATCATTTTTGTTTTTTTTGTAATCAAAGTTTCCAGCATTGAAAAGTCAATTTCTGATATATTTGGAATTGAAAACGAAACAGCCGTTGCACCAACTTTTTCTATAGAATATCGAAACAAAAAGTCTACCGGATCAAAAATGATAGCCTCGTCACCAGGCTGTAAAAAAGATTGGCAGGTTAAGTAAATACCAAAAGCAGCACTGTCAACTGGTAAAATGTTTTTCGGGTCAATCGTAACATTTCTTTTTCTTTTAAAATAGGAAGAAATACTTTCTTTTAAAATAGGCATTCCTTCAGTTGGGCCATAATTAAAATAACCCTTATTGCTATATGATTTTATGGCTTCAATAATAGGAGTGGCACAAGGGAAATCCAAATCAGCAGCCGTTAAAGGGATAATGCCTTTTTCTACTTCAGCCCATCTTAAATTATAGGATCTTTCTTTGAGAGTAGAAATGTTGATATGTTGGTTTTCGAATAGCAAGAATAATAATTTATACATAGGTATAAAAAAGGGTAGCCACTATTTCATTAATTTAAATGGATTATTTCTAAATAGGTGTTTTTACGTACATAATTAAATTAGGAATACGTATTTAATACAACAGAGGAAAAGAATATTTATTTGTATTAGATAAATAATTAATCTGATAAGGGGAGAGAGATTTTGATTAAATTGCTAAAAATAAATAGTCATGAAGATTGTCAATCAAATATCGGAATATCTTTTTTTGAAAAAGAAGGATCCTAATGCAAAAAATACTCAATGGATGAAATATATGCATGGAATCAACAGGCTTTCTATTTTTTTATTCTTACTAGCTTTGATATTTATTATAGTAAAACTTTTAAGCAGATAATTGAGGTAACATAAAATCATGAATGATTTTTGCAGCATTCTTTGACGCTGATCCGCCTTCGGTGAGTTTGTTTTTTAAATCTAAATAATCCTTTTTAATGCTTGATATTTTATTGTCATCTTTTAATAGTATTTGTATTTCTTGTAAAAGATTTTGAACTTTTAAATCATCCTGAATTAATTCTTTTACTACTTCTTTATCCATTATTAAATTAACTAGGCAAATGTATTTTATATTTATAAGCCGTTTAGCTATTTGGTATGATAGGCTACTTCCTTTATAACAAATAATTTCAGGTACATTAAATAGTGCAGTTTCTAACGTGGCGGTTCCGCTGGTTACCAATGCTACAGAAGAAAAAGATAGTAATTCGTATGTTTTATTGGCTATGGTTTTCACATTAGAATAATTTTTCAAAATCGCATCATAAAATTCATCATCTAACCCGGGTGCTTTAGCTACAATGAATGTATAGTTTGGCATACGTTCTGCCACTTCCATCATGATAGGAAGTTTTTTAAGTATTTCTTGTTTTCTGCTGCCAGGTAATAATGCAATGATATTATTATTCCCCCA
>CANICR010000184.1 GCA_947466405.1 Chitinophagaceae bacterium
AACTTTGCATTGAGTGGCCAATTTACTTTACCTTATTCGTTAATAGGCATTTCGTCTCAAACGGAAAATAAATACGAATTGCCGGAATTTCATAAATGGAGATTTACTGGCGATTGGTTTACACCAATTGGAAGAGCAAGAGGAGTAGACAAAAACAAACAATTTATTTTAAGAACAGCGGCTAAATTTGGTTTCATTGGAAAATACAATAAGAATTTAGGCATTTCACCGTTTGAGCGATTTCAGGTTGGTGATGCGGGCTTAAGTAATACGCAAGCATTACTTGGATATGATATTATTGCACATAGAGGATATCCTGTGTATAGCAATTCAAATCCAAAAATAAATCCAGACGGAATTAGCCCTTCACAATATTTCACTATTTTCAATAAGTATATTATGGAGCTTCGTTATCCATTTAGTACAAGTGCAAACAGCACTATTTACGGGTTAGCATTTTTTGAAGCTGCCAATGGATGGTATTCTTTTAAAGAGTATAATCCATTTAAACTTAGAAGATCTGTTGGTGTAGGGATGAGGTTCTTCTTACCTATGTTTGGTTTACTAGGCTTTGATTATGGATTAGGAATTGATAGATACAATCAAACGACGGGGATAAAAGGTGCCGCTAAATTTACCTTTATGTTAGGTCAGGAGGCTGAGTAATCTTATTGTTTATAAAAATAGTTTTTATATGATTAACATAAAGAAGTTCGGAATAGCTATAATTTATTTTATTATCATTTCGCTTTCTGCTAACGCACAACGCTATGCAGTAATTGATTCTAAGTATATATTAAACAAAATGCCAGATTATACAGCAGCGCAAAAAAAGCTGGATGACATTAGTCTATTATGGCAGCAAGAGATTGATCAAAAGCAAATAGCATTATCTAAAATGCAAAGAGATTTTGAAGCCGAGCAAGTGATATTGCCAGAGAACTTACAAAAAAAGAGAGAAGACGAGATCTTTAACAAAGAAAAAGAATTGCGCGATTTGCAAAAAAAACGATATGGTTTCGAAGGTGATTTATTTAAAAAAAGACAAGAATTAATTAAGCCAATACAGGACAAAATATATAATGCTGTTCAAAATTTAGCTATAGAAAAACAATATGATTTCATCTTAGATAAAAGTGAAGGAATAACAGTTATATTTGTTGATCCTAAAATGGAAAAAAGCGAAGAAATCTTAAAGGCACTTGGCGTTAAATAGACCTAAAAATATTCATAAACACACAAATTAAAAATCAATAAACCAAAACAATAAAAAGCAATGAAAAAAGTATTCGTAGTAGCCGCAATGACTTTGAGTATATTCGGAGCATCTGCACAACAAAAAATAGGTTATATCAGTACCGATGAGTTAATTGGTGTTATGCCAGAAGCCGAAAAAGCAGATGCAGAATTAAAAGAATATCAAGCTTCTTTAGCACAACAAGGGCAAGACATGATGAGGGATTTGAATGATAAAGACAGCTTGTTTGTAAGAGATTCAGCAAAGTTATCTCCTAGCATGAAAGAAATAAAAAAGAACGAATTGATTTCATTGTACCAGCGTGTTCAAAACTGGAATCAACAAGCTCAGGATATGTATCAACAAGAAACACAAAAGAAAATAGCTCCTTTACGTACTAAAGCATTAGATGCAATTCGCGCTGTGGCTAAAGAAAATGGGTATAGTTATATATTAGATGTAAATGCAGTGATTGTTGGCCCTCCAGGCGATGACGTCATTGCATTAGTGAAAAAGAAAATGGGTATCAAAGAAACTCCTGGTTCTCCATTAAAAAAACCTTAATCAATTGTAAATTAAATTCATAAGCCACTTCAATAATACGAAGTGGCTTTCTTATTTTTGGTAAATGAAGAATAGCCCAATTGGTGTTTTTGATAGTGGATTTGGTGGACTTACCATTCTAAAAGAAATACTGCAAGTATTGCCGGAACATGATTTTATTTATATGGGAGATAATGCGCGCGCACCTTATGGAGATAAGGATTTTGAAAAAGTTCACGAATACACACTTCAAAGTGTACAATGGTTTTTTCAACAAGGATGTCCATTGGTGATTCTTGCTTGTAACACCGCTTCGGCAAAAGCACTTAGAACTATTCAGCAAAAAGATTTACCATTCATTGATTCCAATAAAAGAGTATTAGGGGTTATTAGGCCTACTTCAGAAGTTATTGGAAGCTTTAGTCAATCAAAGCATATCGGTGTATTAGGAACTACTGGAACTATTCAGTCACAGTCTTATATTATTGAAATAGAAAAATTTTCTCCAGATATTATTGTATCTCAGGAAGCTTGTCCTGAATGGGTGTCACTGATTGAAAAAAATGAAATGGAAACGCCGGATGCAGATTATCATGTAAAAAAGCACATTGATCAAATTTTGACATCAGACAAACAAATAGACACTTTGTTATTAGCTTGTACGCATTATCCTTTATTAATGAAAAAAATAAAGGAACATACCCCCCCAGGAATTTCTATTATTTCACAAGGCGGCATTGTAGCGAAAAGCTTATTAAATTACTTAGATAGACATCCTGATATTGCTGAAAATTGTACAAAAAATGCTAATTATCAGTTCTTTACCACCGGAGACCCAGATGATTTTAATAATCACGCAAGTATGTTTTTTGAGAAGCAAATAGTGGCTAAAAAACTAATTTTACCTTGATTTTTGTACTTTTTTAACGAAAATCTCAATAAACCGTTTCATTTTATTGTTATAATCCATACCTTTGCCATCCTTTCACAAGAAGCCGGGATGGTGCCTGGCCGAAGGTAATAAGTAAACAATATTTGTAAAAGGAAAAAAAAATAAACAATGCCAGGTAAAAAAAGAACTTATCAGCCCCATACTCGTCGTAGAAAATCTGTACATGGATTTCGATCACGTATGCAAGATGCTAATGGACGTAAAGTGTTAGCAAGCCGCAGAGCAAAAGGACGTCATAAATTGACTGTTTCTGATGAGCACGGTTCAAAAAAATAGATTAATATAATTAAGATTTATACAGCCTTTGCTCATGCAAGGGCTTTTTTATTGCGAATTCACTAACTTGGTTAAGTTGAATAATACACCACGATATTTTTTTAAAAGAGAAAGTAAGCTTAAAAGCAGAAAAATCATTCA
>CANICR010000185.1 GCA_947466405.1 Chitinophagaceae bacterium
AATTAATACAAGTGCCGATTGAATCATAAATAAATATATCGCAAAAATAATCCTTTATAAAGGAATCAAATAACTAACTTTATAAACGTACAAAGTAATTCATTTTTTAAAATGCAACGTAGAACGCTGAAGATATTTCTTTATCTTTTTTTATTTAGCCATTCCATATATGCTCAAACCCACATGGAGGTTTTTATAAAACTAACAGACCCTTTAAAAGAAATAAACGCTACCGGAGACTCCTTGAAATATATAATAGGAAGCACTTGTAAAAAGTGTTTAATTAAAATAAATAATCAAGCTGTCAAGGTTTTCCCAACGGGCGCGTTTGTATATGAAGCAAAGCTATCGGAGGGACAAAATGATTATAACATTGAAGCCTCTCTATCAAAAGATAAAAGTATAAATAAACAAATTCAGTTTAATTTAAAAATACCTGTTAAAGAAGAATCGGTCAAAACATTTTCAATTGAAAAAATCCAAACCTTTCCGAAAGGTGATTTAATGTTGTTGCCGGGTGATGAAATAGATTTCAGCGTAAAAGCCTTAACAGCTTGCAATCTAGAAGTGTTGGGAAAAAAATTGTATGAACTTCCAGATTCTGTAACAAAAGGCATCAAAGGCATTTATCAGGGTAAATACATAATTCAAACCACGGATAGTTTTATGTTTGAAAACTTACCCATTAAAATGACTTCATCAGACAATAAAGTACTTTTAAAAGAAACGACGGCTCAATTTACAGTGATGCAACCCACGATGCCAGATATTTATATAACAAAAGGTCGGTTATCTCATCTTGTTTATGGTATTGGTGACGATAGATTGGGCGGTGCAAAAATAGGATATATAGACAGCCTGATACATTTAAAAATAATTGGGAAAGTAGGAAATGACTATAAAGTAAGGCTCACAAAAAACAGAATGGCTTATATACCTTCAGAATTGGTAAATCCAATGCCATTGGGAACCTTTGAGCCTAATTCACTTACCGGTAAAATAATAGGATACGGAGATAGTTTATACGACTACGTTAGTATTCAACTTTTCGAAAAATTACCTTATCAGTCTTTTCAATTAACAGACCCATCCAAAATAGTAGTAGATATTTTTGGCGCAACTAATAATACAAATTGGATAAATCAATTGGAATCTTTACGAGAAATAACTAAAATAGAATATGAACAAATTGAAGATGGAATATTTAGGGTAACATTATCTTTAAAGCATCACCAACATTGGGGGCATTCAATTTTTTATAAAGGAACTATTTTAACCATTAAAGTAAAACAGCAACCTAAAATACTATCCTTACCTCATTTAACTATAGCAATAGACGCAGGCCATGGAGGGAACAATTCTGGAGCTGTAGGCCCAACAGGTGTAGCTGAAAAAAGTATCACTTTATCCATTGCCCTTAAATTAAAGGAGCTACTGGAAAAAGAAGGAGCAACAATTATTATGACTAGAAATACAGAAATTTTTTTTGACAACAAGCAAAGAATACTATTTTACAGAGATAGCACACCAGATTTGTTATTAAGTATTCATTTAAATTCAGCAAATGATCCGATAAATATTTCGGGTACCAGCACTTTTTATAGATATGAAGGATTCAGACCGCTTAGTCACGCCATCTATAAACAAATGCTTGAACTAGGATTAAAAGAATATGGAAATAATGGCTCGTTTAATTTTATGTTGAATAGCCCAACTGAATACCCCAATGCACTTATAGAAACTTTATTTTTAAGTAATCCAGAAGAAGAAATGAAGATTTTAGATGAAGGATTTCAGTATAAAGTTGCAGAAAAAATTACACACGGAATAAAAGACTTTTTAGAAAGCTGTCATTAATAATTATTCATATTGGCTTTATAATAAGCGGCTGCAAAAAATAACAGAAAATAGAAATCACTACTATACATATTAGATTCAATACAAACCCTGTTTTTACCATCTCCTTCATTTTAATATGACCACTTGCAAAAACTATTGCATTGGGCGGTGTGCCCATTGGTAACATGCTTGCACAACTTGCTCCCAAAGTCATGGGTATACCCAACAACAAAGGATTCATGTGTAAAGATATAGCCACAGAAGAAATCACAGGAGCCATTACAATGACTTGCGCTACGTTACTTATCAACTCACTTAAAAAAACAGAAAGCGTTGTTACCATTATTATCATCATAAAAGTACTGCTGGTCGAGTATTTTGCAATAAAGCTGCCCAATTGATCTGTTAATTTTACCTCTTCCAACGCTTGCGCCAATGCAATTCCTCCTCCAAATAAAATTAATATTCCCCAAGCCATTTTTTTTGTATCATCCCATTCAAGTAAAAACGTTTTTTTATTATTAATTAATAGCCCAGTAGGAATAATAAAAAGAGATATCGCCCCTATTAATGCAATGATGGTATCATCCAATATAAACAAGTGCTGACTTTCATTGATTAAATTTTTAAACACCCACCCAGCAATTGTTATAACAAACACCAGAAGAACACGTTTTTCTGTTTTTGAAACAATCCCTAATTTATTTAATTCATCTTTAATAAAATGCTCCTCATCTTCGCTATGAATTATTTTGTTGGGGTAAAGCCATTTTACTAATATTAAATATAAAATAAAAAGCAAAAGAATAGTCAATGGAATAAAAACAATCATCCAATCCATAAACCCAATAGTAAAATTAAATTTATCTGATATGTAGTTTACATAAGCAATATTAGGAGGTGTACCAATGATAGTACCTAAGGCAAAGTTTGATGCATAAGCTATCGATAGTAGTAGCGCTATAGAAAAATTCTTTTTATCTCTTTCATCACATTTATTGTTTTGAATAACATGAATGACAGACATTGCAATGGGAAACATCATCATCGTTGTTGCAGAATTACTTAACCATAAACTTAAAAATCCTGTTGCAATGATAAATCCAAGAATGATTTTATTTCCATCAACTCCTGTGAATTTAATAAGGGATAAAGCAATTCGTTTATGTAGATTCCATTTTTCTATAGCAATCCCAATTAGAAAACCACCCATAAAAAGAAAAATCATTGAATCGGCATAAGATTTTGTTAC
>CANICR010000186.1 GCA_947466405.1 Chitinophagaceae bacterium
AGTAGATATTTCTGGTGTAGAATGCACTGCAATTATTCGCCATGTTGTCAATATTGTTTCTCCTATTGTTCAAATTATTGCACCATCTCGTGGTTGTGTTAACGATGTTATTCAGTTTGTCCCCTTAGTAGGTAGTGTTTTGGGCCTTCCTCCAATAAAAGATACTATTTGGCAAATTAATGGCGTCTCTTATACAACACCAGCTCAATATTATCCTAATTTTAGCCACGTTTTCACTCAGCCCGGTAATTATACAATTACTTTAATTGTAGGTACTTTATATGGATGTTATGATACTATTTCTACTTCAATTGTAATTAATAATAAACCAATAATATCGGTTAGTAGCAATCAGCTTATCTGTTCGGGGCAATCTGTACAGTTAATTGCAAATAGTAATGCAAATAATTATCAATGGACACCACTTGCGGGTTTGAGTTGTTATAATTGTTACAATCCTATTGCTTCACCAGTAATTACTACCAAGTATGTTGTATCAACAATTAATCTTGAAGGATGTAGCAATAAAGATACTGTACTGGTCACAGTGGTTCAGCCATTTAAGTTGATAGTAAAAAAGGAGGATACAATTTGTATTGGTCAAACAATTCAATTGAATGCAAGTGGCGCATCAAATTATTTATGGTCTCCTGCACAATCTTTATCATGCACAACATGTCCTAATCCATTTACAACCCCAACTCAAAATCCCTTTTCTACTACTTTTATAAATGAATATATGGTTGTGGGTTCTGATAATTTCAATTGTTTTAAAGATACTGCAATTGTTTATGTTGCTGTTGGTCAATACCCCAAAGTTGCATTGCCCAATGATCAAGTGTTGTCTACTGGAACACTGTTTCCCATTATACCTACTATAACTAATGGGCCAATAAGATTTTATAGTTGGAATCCAGCAAATGATTTAGACTCTGCACATGCCTTTAGCCCAATTGCAACTATTAAACATGATATTTGCTATAGTCTTGAAGCTGAGAATATTTATGGGTGTAAAGGTGCGGATACCATCTGTATTCATGTCTTTTGTGATAATGCCCAAACATTTATCCCAAATGCATTTACGCCTGGTTTATTAGCCAATGGAATTTTCATGATAAGGGCTGTAGGTATTAATAAAGTAAAATCATTCAGGAT
This sequence comes from Chitinophagaceae bacterium, assembly GCA_947466405.1. GTDB lineage: Bacteria > Bacteroidota > Bacteroidia > Chitinophagales > Chitinophagaceae > Ferruginibacter. Next base: position 1,156 of record CANICR010000186.1, read on the forward strand.
CTTTAATAGGTGGGGGCAGCTGGTTTTTGAAAGAAGTAATTTCCCTCCTAATTCTCCTCAATATGGTTGGGATGGAAAAGTAAATGGAGTAATAGCATCTGCAGATGTGTTTGTGTATACTGCAGAAGTGCTATGTGAAAATAATACAACGTTTACCTATAAAGGAAATGTTACCCTAATAAGATAATTATGAGTATAAATAAGAAGATAATTTTATTTTCAATTGGGCTAACAATAGCTAATTCAATCTTTTCGCAAGACTTTACTTTTTCGCAATATGAAGAAATGCCTATGTTGCAAAATCCTGCTTTTGCAGGTAGCTCTTCGGATGATATAAAAGTTGCTTCAGGATATCGATCTCAATGGGCTTCTATTACTGTTCCATTCGAAACAATAACATTAAGTGTTGAAGCAAATATACTTTTAAATGATGATGATTTTATTACAATTGGTACTCAATTAATAAAAGACCAAGCGGGGGACTCAAAATTATCAAGAACTCAAGCTGAACCTGTAGTTTGTTTTCATAAGTGTCTAGATGGAGAAAATGGCAATAAAAGTGGAAATTATTTGTCATTTTCAATAATGGGAGGATTAGTACAAAGCCAATTTGATCCTACTACTTTAACATTTGACGATCAATTTGTAGCTGGACACTTTGATCCTTTAAATCCAACTCAAGCTGTCCTTAAAAAAACATCTATATCATACATAGATGGCAGTGCTGGTTTGTCTTTCACCTCTGGAACGAGTGATGGAAGTTCAGGTTCGAATTTTAATTATTATTTAGGCGCTGCATGTTATCACCTTTTAAAACCCAATGTTTCATATTTCGATTATGATAATAATCAATTGAAACAACGATTTGTATTAAATGCTGGTTGTAGTAAATTAAATTCCGGCAATAATAATCGTGTTTATTTTTATGGTGATTATATAATACAAGGAGGCGCTAGACAGTTTTTATCTTCAGTTTTATATAGTAAAAATATTCAAGGGGATGATAATGTAAATTCAAGCAAAATATTTTTTGGTGCTGCATATAGATGGGCGGATGCATTGGTGCCTATATTAAAATTAAAAAAAGTATCAGAGAATAATGAAATGTTAATTGGCGTTAGTTATGACTTTAATATTTCAAAACTGAGAACAGCGAGTCAGTATAGAGGCGGATTGGAAATTACAGCTTCTTTTCAAAAAAAGTTTTCGCGTGACATGCCTTGCCCACGTCTTAGAGCATACTAGGCTGCAAAAAAAAATCATGTTTTGCATAAATAAAATCCAAATTGTCTATTATTAAAAGTTGGCATTAGTCCAATTTTATTATTTGTATTTTTTTTCTTGTTTATTTTATCAAACATCCAATAAGCTATTTTTGTAGATACAATACCAACGCCAGCTCCTGCAATAACATCGCCAAACCAATGCTTGTTGTTATACATTCTAAGATACCCTGTAAGGCCTGCAATTGCATACCCTGCTATACTGTACCAAACAGATACTTTCCCGTACTCCATGCTTAAAAAAGTAGCATTAGCAAAAGCTTCAGCGGTATGGCCTGATGGAAAAGATGAATATGCGGACTTGTCAGGCCTTAATTCATGGGATATTTTTTTTGTTGGAATCACGATGCCATTAAGTACTACATTGGATAAAGTATATATCAAAGCGGCATCCTTTACATTGTGTTTGCCTTTTATTCCTGCAACATTTAATCCAATAACTATTGCGCCTGGGGCAAACTGCATATAATTATCTATATGGCATTTTTCTAAGTTGTTAGGGGTAGTTAAAGTATGAATCGTTTTATTGAAATCTTGAAGTGGCTTAAATTCCAGAGACAATGCTCCATAAGTCATCAATGCAATTGGAAGTATTAATGTGTTATTGTTTTTATATTGAGCAGGTTGATTTTTA
>CANICR010000187.1 GCA_947466405.1 Chitinophagaceae bacterium
AAAATTATCGAAGACTAGTTTGATGACACAACTTGATCTCGTTGGATTAGCCGACAGAAGCAATAGCTAGGTTAAAACTTTTAGTCAAGGTATGAAACAGCGTTTAGGTATTGCTGTGGCCTTGGTTCACAATCCAGCATTAATTATTCTAGACGAGCCCACCAATGGACTTGATCCACAAGGCATTGCAGATATTAGAAATCTGATTCTTAAACTTAGCAGAGAAAGAGGTAAAACCATTTTAGTGTCTTCTCACCTGTTGAGTGAAATAGAAATTATCGCTAATCGAATGCTAATTATTCATAAAGGAAAAAAAATAGTGGAAGGGTCAGTAAATAGTTTACTCGATCCATCTAAAACAATCATAAAACTTGAAACAGGAGACAATCATACGGCTTTTCAAGTACTTACAAAATCAATATGGTGTAACAGCTTAAAAATGAATGAAAATAAAATTCAATTGGAAATGGACAAAAAGGAAATCCCTTCACTTGTGCGTTATTTAAATGAGAGAAATACAGAAATCTATTTAATACAGCCTCTTAATTCTTTGGAGGACTATTTTTTGAATCTTACAAAATCCGAAAACCATGTTAAGCCTTTTACAAATTGAATTATATAAAATATCAAGAAGGCCAAGAACTTATACAGCCTTTGCAGCCATTACAGCAATTGTGTTAATTTTTCAATTTGCTTTTAAGTCAGATGGGCAGAGCTATATGAATCTAATGCTGCAAAATGTTCAGGATAATTTTGAACTGGATAGATCAAAAGCCATCAATGGTTATTTTATGTGTTACATAATACTGAATACATTGTTGGTTCAAGTCCCAATATTAGTTGCATTAATTGCAGCCGATGCTATTTCTGGCGAAGCAAATATGGGAACATTAAGGCTAATTGTGACAAAGCCTTTTAGCCGGACTCAGATTTTGTTTGTGAAATTTTTAGCTTCCTTTTTATTTACAATTTTCTTGCTCATTTGGATGGCCATATTGGCTTTATTTTTAAGTCTTTATATTTTTGGTGTTGATGACATGCTCATTTTTAGAGTAAAGGGAGATGAATCTCAGATTTTACAAATAACTAAAGATGATATAATGTGGAGGTATTTCGCTGCTTTTGGATATGCAACAATTGCGCTAACTGTGATTGCAGCATTGGGTGTTTTGCTTTCTGTTTTTGCTGAAAATTCAATCGGCCCTATTGTGGCTACAGTTTGTATTGTTTTATTTTTCACCATAGTTTCAAATATTAATGTTCCTATCATAGATAAGAATGTAAAACCATGGCTATTTACTTCATATCTGGTAGGATGGAAAGGATTCTTTTACATAGGTTTAGATACTGAAGGCCAGCCAATAAAGGGCTCTATTGAAAATTGGCCTGCGATTAGAAAAAGTCTTTACATTTTAATTGCTCATATTGCTATATTTCTGAGTATTGCTATTTATTCATTTCGGAAAAAAGACATTCTATCTTAAATAAAAAATATGAATACAAAAATTCTATACACAATGCTTTGGGCTTTGTTTATTCAAAAAAATATATCTGCACAGGATATAAATATTGTAGTGGGAAATGCTAGAACAAAAATTGAAAAAGTAAAAGATTACGAAGCAACTGGAAAGATGAAAACCAATGTTACTTTTTTAAAAATACCAATAGCAACTATCAAGTTATACTTTAAGAATCCAAATAAATTTAAATTAATTAGCGAAAAAGGTCTTTCGTTTGTACCAAAAGGGTCTTTGAGTATTAATCTTAATAATATTTTTACTGACAATAATTTTACAATTATTGATGCTGGATTTGATAAAATTGATAACGCAAATGTAAGAGTTGCTAAACTTTTACCAAATGATGAGAATAGTGATTTGGTTTTGACTACGCTTTATATTGATCCAGTTAATTTCTTGATTTTAAAAAGTAAAACAACTACAAAAGAAAATGGAACTTACGAACTGAAAATGAGATACAAAAAGTATTCTATTTATGGTTTACCTGATGAGATTTTATTTTCATTCAACGCCAAAGACTATAAATTACCAAAAGGAATAACATTTGATTTTGATGATGGCACTTCAAATAAACAAACTGCAAATAAAACAGAAAAAGCAAAAAAAGGATTTGTAGAAATAATGCTTTCAAAATATATAATCAACAAAGGTTTGAATGACAATATTTTTAAATAATTAACAAGTCAGTAGTTTAAGTCTACTTTATTCATACAAACAAATCTATCTTAACATTTATTCATTAGCTACTTGCCCATACAAAATTTTAAAACCCTCACCAGTAAAGGTTTTCAGGGGCGGGGTACAAATGGGGTACAAGGTTAAAAAGTAAGAAAATAGTATTCTTTTTTTGAAATCCTTACGAATTATTTATTTCAAATTAAATCAAACTCAATAATGATTATTTTTTAATGTTTAATTAGCAATATTGAATTAATAAATTACCCAAAGTTGGAAAGTAGTTTGATTTCGTTTCGGTATAGAATAATTTTTTTATCATTCTCCAATTGCTTTAGTAACCTAGATATCACAACCCTTGAAGTGGCTAATTCATCAGCAATTGTAAAATGTGATATTTTTATTGCACTTGACCCTGTATGTTTCTTTTTTTCTAAAAGGTAGTTGATTAATCTCTCGTCTAATTTGTGAAATGCAATGCTTTCAATAGACTTAAGCAATTCAGTAAAGCGTTCATTAAAGCTTCGCATAATATAGTTTTTCCAACTGGGATAACAACACAACCAATCATCTAGTTTTACATGAGGAATCGCGATTATGACTGAATCCTCTTCTGCAATGGCTTTCACTTCACTTTTTTTTGCTTCTAAACAACAACTATATGCCATAGAGCAGCTTTCATTGTTTGATAAATAATACAACAGAATTTCTTTATTCTGCTCATCCATTTTCAACACTTTGATAGTTCCACTTAAAATAATCGGCATCATTCTAATGTGCTTCCCATAATCCATAATCACATCACCTTCTTTAAAACTTTGAACAATGCCAAACTGGTCAATCTCTTTTAATAATGCTGGTTCAAAT
>CANICR010000188.1 GCA_947466405.1 Chitinophagaceae bacterium
ACTGCCAGCGTTGTGCACGATGCGCAGCGCAGCGTTCGCGTCTTGCACCGCCGTCCAAGGCATGAACTCCAAATCAGCGGTCATGCCAAAGGGCTGCATCACTTCGCACAGGTGGGCGTAGTGAGCGGTCAGGCGTGATTCGTCGCTGTCGTCCCCGGCCACCAAGATGGCCTTGGCTTTCAGTGCGGCGCCGGCCTCGTACAGCGCGTCCCAGCTGTGTGGATCAAACTGTTCACCGATGCGGATGATTTCCAGATCGAACACGCCCACGCCGGTGTCTCGCTGCGCGGCCAGCACTTCGCGCAAGGCCTCGGGCTGTCCCAGCAGGTGTTGCTGTGGCGCGCCCGGTGCGTTGGGCCATAAGCGCAGGCCCACAAAGTTGTAGCCTGCCTGGGCCGCGACCTGGATGGCCTGGACCGGTGTACAGCGGTGCGAGCTCAGGTAGGCGAGGGAGTAAATGCGGTTCATTTCAGGGGTGACACTGCGGTCGGCATGGCGATGGTGGAGACCATTTGGGTGGTCAAGTGGGCTGGGCCCCCTTTGGGAGGCCAGATGCCTTGGGCCACCGCTTCGCCGCGGATTTGGCTGCGGGAATTCAAGCTGTCGTAGGCCCAGATGTTGGTAAAGCGCAGCGGGCCATCGAGCGCGACCATGGCGACCACGCAAGGCGAAAGCTTGTCGCGCGCGGGCACCGCTTGTTCCCACAAATTGACGGTGGGCTGCACGCCGCCCGGCTTGATGCCGTAGGTGCGGATTTCGTACACCGGACCGGCGATGCCGGACTCGGCGCTGGGGCGCACGGGCTTCATCCAGGGGAAGCCTTTGTAGCTGTGCTGCTCCAGGGTTTGGAAAATCTCGCCGCAATTGAAGGGGCTGGCGCTTTGCTGGGTGCGTTCGCGTTCGGCTTGCAGGGATTCCAAGGTGTTGAAACCGCGCAGCACGATCATTTGGTTGAGCACGCCGATGTCGGTGAACCAGCAGCCGAGCAGTTCGCCCTGCGCTTGCGCATCGGAGGCAAAGGCCTGCACGTTCGTGGCGGCTTGGCCTGCGGTGCCAAAGGGCAGGGTCATGGTGGCGAGTTCGTAATACATGGTGGGGTGTTTCGTTGTCTGGGTGGATGGGTTTGAAATCGGGTATTCGCAGGTGGCCGCTGGATCGCGCCCTGCGGCGTGGTGTGCGGCCATAAAGCCAAAGGTCATGGCCGGGCCGAGCGTGATGCCGCCCGCCGGGTAGTGGCCGCCCATCATGCTGTTCAGATCGTTGCCGCCGGCGTAGAGGCCGGTGATGGGCTGGCCTTGGGCGTCGAGCACCTGTGCGTGATTGTTCACGCGCAATCCGGCAAAGGTGCCCAAGCTGCCCATGACGACTTTGACGGCGTAGAAAGGGCCACGCTCAATCGGCCCCATGCAGGGGTTGCGCAGGCCTTGGGCGTTGGCGCGGAGGGCGTCACCCTGGATGCGGTTGTAAGGCGTGTCCCCCTTGCCGAAGTCGAGGTCTTTGCCCTCTTGCGCTTGGGCGTTGTAGCGTTGGACTGTGGCTTGCAGGGCTTGGGCATGAAGGCCGCAAGCCTGCGCCAGTTCGTGCAAGGAGTGGCCGTGTTTCAGATAACCATTTTGGAGCCAAGGGCCCAGCGGCATGGGCGCGGGTTTGACGGCGCCCAGACCGTAGTAGCGAATGAAAGCGTGGTCGCACACCAGCCAGGCCTCGGGCTTGTGATCGGCCGGTGTGACGGCCAGCAGGTCCTGCATGAAGTCGTGATACGAATTGGCTTCATTGGCAAAGCGCAGGCCTTGCGCGGTGACCGCGATCAGGCCGGGCTTGGCGCGTTCGATCAAGTGCGGAAAGTGGGCGGTACTGCCATCGGCACGCGGCACCAGCGACACGGGGGCCAGCGCCGCGGCTTGCACCAGGTCGCCCGCCACCACGCCGCCGGCGCTCTCGCCCAGGCGCAAGCCATCGCCCGTGTTACCGCGGTTGCCGGCTGACCAATGCTCATGACCCGTCGGCGCATGCGCCAGCAGTTGCTGTTTGCGCGCTGGGTCATGCGGAAAGCCGCCGGTGGCCAGGAGCACGCCGCAGCGGGCATGGATCGTGACCTCGCCCTGCGTCGTTTGCACCACAGCGCCATTCACACGCTCCTCGCTTTGCAACAAGCGCAGCACCGGGCTGTTGACGCGAATCTCCACGCCTCGATCAAAGGCTGATTTCGCCAGCGCGCCGATCAGCGCATTGCCATTGACCAGGCGTGTGCCACGGCCGTGCAGCAGCCGGTCTTTCCAATGCCGCAGCACCTGGCGGGTCACATACAGGAACGACAAAGGCTGGTGCAGCGCATTCCAAAAATGGCGCAGCTCGGTACCTGAGGCAATGCCCATGCCCCACAGCGTGGTCTCGTCCAGCGGGGGTTTCAGGTCATGCAGGCGCGCGCCCAGTTGCCGAGCATCAAAGGGCGCGGCGCAGATGGAGCGCCCGCCAGTGGCCGCATCGGGGGTGTGGCCATGAAAATCAGGAATCGCGTTGCCGTCGATGAACTGCAGCGCGGTGTTTTGGCGGAAGAACTCGACCATGCGCGGGCCGTTGCGCAAAAACGTGCGGGCGCGTGATTCGTCGAACTTCTCGCCCAGTTCGCGGCGCAAATAAGACAGTGGTTTTTCGATGCGCTCCAACAACCCGGCTTCCACGGCCAGCGGGTTGCGCGGCAGCCACATCCAGCCACCCGACCAGGCGGTGGTGCCGCCGTACTGCGGGTCTTTTTCAACGACGATGACTTTGAGGCCCAGGTGCGCGGCGGTCACGGCGGCAGACAGTCCGCCCGCACCGGAGCCGACGACCAGCAGGTCGCAATCGTGTTGCGGCTCAGAAGGTTGAGGCTCAGGTGCGTTGGACATGGCGAGTGGCGTCGGGCTTTAGACCGCGTAAATCGGTTTGCGCCCGTCGACGTGGGCGGCCTTGCCGGTCTCGGCCGTGAGGCTGAAGAAGGGCGATGCGCCGCTGGATGCCGCCAGCTGTTGCGCGGTGCTGAGCAACTCGGCAGCCAAGGCG